>NZ_JBARYM010000287.1:0-6589 GCF_049647865.1 Tunicatimonas sp.
GCCCAAACGGCCAAATTTTCGATAGTTCATAGTTGATTATGTAAATGGCTAAATTGTTGATTGTTTTTGGTCACTAGACTTCAAACCTCTGTTGTCACTTACCCCTACACCGTTATCCTTCACTAGTTTCCAGTTTCCGATGATTCAAAGCTAAAAAATAATAATAGAATTATATAAATAAGTTATTGACATATTGTCACAAAGGCGTTGCTTACGTAAGATTATTTGTACTACTTAGTAGTTACGATTAGGTATTTCTATACACTAATGAACTAAACAGCGTTAAATCCGGTAGTAAATTGAATACAAAAACTACCAACAACCGACTTCACTGTAGATTAAAACCATGCAAAGGATTGTAAGAAAATTCGTACCCTCACGGCTTTCTTTTCCTCTTCGCATCCATTCTTTTGTTTCAGCTGGGGCGTTCATGTTACTATACTTGGGCGTTCCGTTTTCGATTTCTGAATCAGGGCAGGCTGCTTGGGGTAATAGCTATGAAGATTATGTTCGCTCAGTTGAACTGCTTACCAATGAGCATTCGGCCTTCGCTGACTTTGTGCCTATTGATCAGGCAATGGATCATTTCATTCAGCAGCAGGGTATTATAGGCGCTTCGTTAGGAATAGTTAAAGATGGCAAATTGGTATATGCTAAAGGGTTTGGCTTCGCTGATCAGGAAACTGAGGAACCCGTTCAACCACATCATCTATTCCGAATCGGCAGTGTATCTAAGTTAATTACTGCAGTAGCTATTATGAAATTGCGGGAAGAAGGGCATCTACAAATGGATGAGCCAGTATTTGGTGAAGCCGGCATTCTGAATACCGAACCTTACCAAGGAATCAAAGATAAAAAGCACTATAAAGTTACGGTAGAGCATCTATTAAACCATACCGGCGGTTGGAGCAAACGTTCGTTTGGCGATCCACTGTTTATTCCGCTGCGTATTGCCGATGCTATGGAAGTAGAAGGCACCCCCGATTTAGATAATATTATTAAGTTTATTCTATCCAAGAACCTACCGTATCGTCCGGGTACTCGCTACGACTATTCTAATTTTGGCTATTGTCTGCTGGGCCGAGTGATTGAAGCCAAATCAGGCATGAGCTACGAAGAATTTGTGAAGACTGAAATTTTAGCACCTTTGGGTATTACCAATATGCACTTAGCTAAAAACCTACCGGAAGATCGTTTTGAGAATGAAGTAAGCTACTACGATTTATCATCTAACAATGTGCGACCAGATATGTATGGATCAGGAGAGCTAGTATCTAATGCGTACAGCTTTAATATTGAGGCCCTAGGCGCGGCGGGTGGCTGGGTAGCTACATCAGCCGATCTGATGAAGTTCTTAGTAGCAGTAGATGGATTTAAGAGCAGCCCTGATATTTTAAGTAACGAATCGTTACTAGATATGATAGAAACCAAATGGGGGCGGCCCTACGGTTGGCGAAGTGCCAAAGTGGGTGGCACCTGGTGGCGTACAGGTACATTAGCGGGAACATCGGCGCTAGTTAAGCGGCATCAAGATGGTACGTCTTGGGTAGTTTTAGCGAACACAAGTAACCACCGTAGTCGTTACTTTACAGGGCGTATTAGCTACATTATGCAGAAAGAGTTAACCCAGTTTGATAATTGGCCTGAACACGATTTATTTAGTTTAAGCTATCATCAGTAAGAAATACGTTCTTTCATTACAAAGCCCATCCGTTCACGATGGGCTTTTTTCGTACCTATGTCCCGTCTTGAAATAAGCTGGCAGAAAACTAACTTGGTTATGAAAGGACATCAAGAAGCAAAGAAATTCCGAAAAAAGCGCACTCAACCGGACAATACGCTGGGCTTTAAATTATTGTAGTAGATCGGATAAAAGATGCGAACTGACCTATAAATAAGTTCAGCAGATATACGATATCCAGGTAAGGAGCACGGTATTAGCTTGGTTAAGAAAGCACGGAAAATTAGATTGGGGTAACCCTTCACGCAACATGCAGCCAATACCTAAATATAGAAAGACTCCTGCCCGAAAGGATTAAGCTGATATTAAAATGAAGTTTTTAGAAGAGTTTATCGCTATTCAGGATGAAGAACTCATTCGTAAACTTTACATAACTCTTCAGCAAGAACAAAGCAGGGATACGTCTCAACCTAACAAATCTAAACTATCCAACTTTGTCGGAATATGAAACGATCAGAAAGCTAACCAGATTCAACAAGCCATTGATGAGTGCCGAACCATAGATACTCATGAGTGGTAGTGAGTGTCTATTAGATACAAATATCATTATTGCGCTCTTTAACGGAGAAGCAACCGTGGTAGAAAAGATTGACAAACTAGAGATAGTTCAACGCTCTCTAATAGTAGTCGGCGAACGCTATTACGGAGCTTTAAAGTCTGCTAAAACGCAGCAGAATATGCAGCGAATTCGCTTCTTCCTATCATTATGTCATATTTTTCCATCCGATGAGGAGACGAGCTATTGGTACGGGTATTCTCGAGACAGCTTACGTCAGAAAGGTAAGCCTATTCCAGGAAATGATATTTGGATTGCTGCTACTACTCAACAACACCAACTCACACTCGTAAGCCGAGATCAACACTTTCGGCAGATAGATAATTTAACCGTAGTGGTTTAGTAAATCGAAAGAAAAAAGTTCACTTCAACAGTTTCCTTACCAATTCAGCATTCTTTTCCTGAGAGCTGCCGAATATCTTATTCTCCATTTCAGCGTACTCTGGTGGGTGAAAGGTGTGCTGAATCTGTCCAGCAGCAAGGTAACTAACGGCAGTGCACAAGCTAGTCAGTGATTCTAGTATGTGCGAGGTTAGCAAAATTGTTTTGCCCCGCTCTTGCAATGTCTTAATAATCGTTTTCAGCTTCTGAGTAGTCTCCAGATCAATGCCGTTGAAGGGTTCGTCTAGCACCAGAATAGCCCGATCCAGCGCGATGACTCCCATAAACGCCAGCTTTTTCTTCATGCCCATAGAGTACGATTCGGTATACTGATCTAGCGGCAGATCAAACAACTGATTCCATTCCGCAATAGCAAAGTTAGGGTGATGGTAGGTAAACAGTTCCAGATACTCCCGGCCGGTAATATTAGAGTAGAAGAAATTATTCGTTTCCAGATAGGCTACATCTTTCTTGACCAAAGATCGGTTATCAAACTGTATTTTGCCCCCCGCTAGTGGCTTTAGCCCGCACAAACCAGTAATTAAGGTGGTTTTACCCGAGCCGTTCAACCCTACCAAACCATGGGTGCTTCCTGAGGCAATAGTTAAATTTAAATTGCGGATCACTTCCTTCTTTCCGTAGCGAAGACAGACGTTCTCTAAACTAATCATCCAAATAGGGTCTTAGGTTATTTTTGGCTCGCCGATAGTAGTTTATCAGCATTACTAGGGGTACCGGAACAAAAAAGGGCACGAACAAGCTAAGAAAGTAGATGAACATAAACACATTGTTGTTGAGCGTATGCCCGGGCTGATAAAAACTGTACTTCAGCATAATGCTGAGCAATTGAATGATAGAACTAACGAAAAACCAAATTACCAGAACGTACCAATACTCAGTATTTACTACCAAAAAAATCAGCACCAGTGGTAAGCAACCCACCCAAAACACAAGCAAATGCGCCTTTCCCTTCTGCCAAAGAAAAGTCCGAGGTGAAATATCAGCAAATACTTCCACCATTGACCGGGGTTCAGCTTCATTGTAAAAGGTAGTGACCACGAAGGTGAAGATAACAATCACCAGCAACGTGACAAACGGATAAGCATACAGCACCAACGCTGAAATATACAGCAATCCAATCCAAATTCTCTGCTTGCGCAAATTACTCTTCCACTCAAACGCTGGTGCCGGAACGAAGGATAAGCTACGGATTTGCCCCGCCTGAGCGGTAAGGTTCATATTTATGAACGGAATAAGGGTGACTGCCACCAGTAAGCTCGCTACTTCTAACCACCGAAAATTAAGCAGAAACAGTACGTAAAGTGGGCTTGCTAGCAAATGATACTCTATCAGGTACAGCAGTCGAGGTTGAACATCAAGCAATTGAAGAAATACCTTATCTTTTCTGAACGTGTGTAGCGAAGCGAGGGACAAAAATACTAGGGCAGTCACTACGTAGGTAATTGGAGGAGTTGCAGTATGAATTCGGGTCAATGTGAAGAACAGCAGGGCTAGAACGAAGATACTGCGGATTATCCCTAGCGCTCGAAGCGATCTTCCCAGCTGCCGAAGATGTAATTTTAGTAGGATGATAACCATCCACGAAAGGTAGTGTTATCTGTGCATTCTGCTTGCATTTATCGTTCAAATAAAACGTATCTTCGCTAAGATACACCGCTTACTTATTTTCACTATGGACATTTTCAACCCCGCTACCGAGACCCTAATTACCACTATTCAAGAAGACACCCCTGCTTCCGCCCATGAGAAGTACGAACGAGTCCGTCGGAGCCAACCGGCTTGGCACCAAACGCCACTTTCGGAACGAATAGCCGCTGTTGCCCAGTTTGCTGAACTACTGAGTAGCCAGAAGGACGAACTAGCCAAAACGCTTACCCAGGAGATGGGAAAGCCCCTGAACCAATCGCACAACGAGATAAAGGGAGCGGCAGGACGGATTCAGTATTTTGTAGAAAATTCAGAAAAGTGGCTGGCCGAAGAAGTTGTCACGGAGGAAGAAGGCTTGGTGGAGAAAATCGTATACGAACCGCTGGGAGTAATTGCTAATATCTCCGCCTGGAATTATCCTTATTTGGTGGGAGTCAACGTATTCGTTCCCGCCCTCATCGCGGGTAATGCTGTGCTGTATAAGCCCTCGGAATATACCACGCTTACCGGACTGAAAATTGGTGAATTGTTTCATCAAGCAGGCATTCCCAAAGATGTATTTCAAGTAGTGACGGGTGGCGGAGAAGTGGGAAAAGCTTTGCTCAATCTTCCGCTAGATGGTTACTTCTTTACCGGCTCCAACCGTACCGGGCAACATATCTACGAAGCAGTCGCTTCCAGAATGGTGCCCTGCCAAATGGAGCTGGGCGGAAAAGATCCGCTCTACGTTCCGAATGATAACGCTAATGTGGCTCAAGTAGCCCAAGCCGCCGCTGAAGGAGCCTTTTACAACAACGGGCAAAGCTGCTGCGCGGTAGAGCGTATCTACGTCCACCAAGCCATTTACGACGAATTTCTGGAAGCGTTTACCCAAGAAGTGCAGCAGTTCAAATTGGGTAATCCCGAAGAAGACGGCGTATTCATTGGTCCACTGGCTCGCCAAGAACAGATTGCGGTACTGGAGCAGCAAGTACAAGATGCGCTAGATAAAGGAGCTCAACTGCTTACCGGAGGGAAGAAAGCTGATCGTACCGGCTACTACTTTGAACCAACCGTGCTCACTGAGGTGAACCACCAAATGCAACTAATGCGGGAAGAATCGTTCGGCCCAGTCATTGGCATCCAGCGTGTAGCCGACGATGATGAAGGTATTGCGCTAATGCAGGATACCGACTACGGACTCACCTCCGCTGTTTACTGCGACACGCAGGAAACTGCTGAAGAAATTCTGGCCAAGATAGATAGCGGCAGCGCCTACTGGAACTGCTGCGACCGAGTGAGTGCAACGCTGCCCTGGTCGGGCCGAAAAAAGTCGGGGTTCGGTAGTACCCTTTCTTATCAAGGCATCCGTACTTTTACCCAGCCGAAAGCGTATCATTTGCGCTCTAATCATGGTTAGTGTTTCTATCGTTCGTAGTTTTAGAGCAGTTAACTGCGTTTCAGTATATTGTAAGAAAAAAACAGCTAAAATATGAAAGCAATAAAGGCAACATACAATGGTAAACAATTTCTGCTGGATGAAGACGTAACTATTCCCACTAATAGTCGAGCTATTATTGTAATGCTGGATGAAGGAGATGAGGAATGGTATCAATTAGCAAGAAGTGGACTGAACCGTGCTTATAGCTCGGAAGAACCGGAGTATGATCTTTCCCAAGTGGAACCAAACAAGAATTATGAAGGAAGGTGATATAGCTTTGGCTAGTTTGCAGCAAGCCGATGGACAGAGAAAGCTTCGCCCGGTTCTTCTTTTCAAACAAATGCCTCCTTATCAAGACTGGTTAGTATGTGGAATCAGTTCTCAGCTAAGACAGGCTGTTGCTAATTTCGATGAAGTCGTTCAGGAAAACGATGATGATTTCTTGCAAAGTGGTCTCACTGTGTCTTCCGTAATACGACTCGGCTTCTTGGCAACATTACCTAGCCGAGACTTAGCGGGAGTAATAGGTCAGATTTCTCAATCTCGCTATCAGCAGTTGATTGAGAATCTTATAGATAAGCTTTCTTAATCTCGGATCAGTAGTTCATATTCAGTAGGAAACCCACTTAATAGAAGTGCTTTTTAAAGAAGAAAGACCCATTGCGGTACTGGAGCAGCAAGTGTAGGATGCCCTGGACAAAGGAGCTCAACTGCTTACCGGAGGCAAACCGGCTGATCGCATTGGTTATTATTTTGAACCAACCGTGCTTACTGAGGTGAACCACCAAATGCAACTAATGCGGGAAGAATCGTTCGGCCCAGT
>NZ_JBARYM010000288.1:0-1901 GCF_049647865.1 Tunicatimonas sp.
TGGATGGCCGCAACCGGTCGGCCGGGGCAATATCCTTAGTGAGCGGAATAAAAAATCCTATCCACTTAGCCCGACTGGTGATGGAACAATCAGAGCACGTTTTTTTAGCCGGGGAAGGAGCTATGAAATTTGCCCATAAAATGCAGTGTGAGATGGCGGACGAAGATTATTTTTACGACGAGTACCGCTATCAGCAGTGGCAATCTATTAAAGATACGGATGGTTTTCAGCTAGATCATTCGGTACGGAGTGAAGAGAAACCAAAAAAACTGGGGACAGTAGGGGCGGTTGCCTGTGATGCCTTGGGTAATCTGGCGGCAGCTACTTCCACCGGAGGAATGACCAATAAGCGTTGGGGACGAATTGGTGATAGTTCAGTTATTGGTTCGGGGACCTACGCGAATAATCGTACCTGTGCGGTTTCTTGTACCGGCAGCGGGGAGTATTTTTTGCGAGGGGTCGTTGCCTACGATGTTTCCTGTTTGATGGAATACAAAAACTATCCACTAGCTCAAGCCTGCGAAGAAGTTATCGGGCAGCGACTCATAGAACTGGGAGGCGACGGAGGATTAGTAGCAGTGGACGCTAGCGGGCAGGTTAGTATGCCCTTCAATACGGAGGGCATGTACCGAGCGGCTAAAACTCCATCTAGCGAGACTATTGCAATTTACGACGCTTCCTAGTGGAGTAAGCGTATGGCTTTTCTAGTAGCACCCGAGCGTCGTGGTCCATGGGTAAAATCGTTAGTTCGCGGTTATCCAACCGAAAATGATCGCCCACCGATAGTACATGAACAATCAAATTAGAGAGTGACATTGGGGTTCCCGACTCTAAAATGTCTTCGTAGTTATGGGTCAACTGGCTAGGGTTAACCAATACCACCATACCCGAGCCAATCACTTCGCAGTCAGTACCATTCTTAACTACTAGTCCGGTATTTTCGGCCAACCCTACTCCGAGCAGATAGGGGAAGCGAGCTACGGCTTCCATCAACCTTCCGAAGCGTCCTCGTACAATAAAGTGGGAGTCGATGATGAGTTCAGGAATGTAGCGCATGCCTTTGCCCGTTTTCACCGCACCCTTAAACAGCGCCTCAGTAGATTTTCCACCAGTAATCATTTCCTCCGACATCGACATGGCTCCGGCACTGGTTCCGGCAATCACAAACGCTTCTTGCTGGTACCGGCGCATCAGCAATTCGTGCATAGGAGTATCACAAATGGTCCGGGTAATTTTTGATTGATTTCCGCCCGAAAACATGACACAATCAGCTTCTTCTATCCAGCGCAAATTGCTAGGATCTTCAGCTTGCCACTTCTCTCGAATATCTAGAATATGGGTGCGAACATGCTCGAACTGGCCAAAGGCCGCCTTATATTTTTCGCCTACCTCTGCCGGAATACTAGAGGCCGTAGGTACTACTACAATCAATGGTTCGGGCTTCTTACACTCTCGGATGACCCGGGCTAGGATACTTTTCTGAACAAAATTTAATTTGCTGGACTCATCGCGTTGAGTACCTTTGTCTTCATTTCCGCCAATAGGTATAATAGTTCCTTTAACTTTGGTATCAATCATTCTCTACGGTATAAAATTTTGTGTGTGGCAAATGTAACAATTATCCCAAAATCTAGCTTTTATATAGTTAGCAACCTATGCAACTCTAATCAATATCTTACATGAAAATTAACCATATCAACGTGATGCGGGGACCAAACTACTGGTCGATCCGCCGACACAACCTAATCGTGATGACGCTGGACTTAGAAGAGTTGGAAGAACAGCCTACCAATACTATTGAAGGGTTCTACGATCGCTTGAAAGCATTACTTCCTTCTCTATACGAACACCGTTGCTCCGAAGGAGTTCCGGGAGGCTTCTTTCAAAGAGTAGAAGAAGGA
>NZ_JBARYM010000289.1:0-2332 GCF_049647865.1 Tunicatimonas sp.
TTTTGATGTTTACGCTTTTCCTCGGGTAAGCTCGCACGGATGGGCTACCTGGAAAAGTAAGTGGATTGACATAGACTGGGAAGTGAAAGACTTTGAAGAATTTAATCAGTCCTATGCCAACCGAAGAAACTTTAGAGCCAACGGAAGCGATTTATACCGAATGTTGCGTAAGCAAATGCGCGGAAAAATTGACTCGTGGGCCATTCGGTGGCAGTACCATCTATACAAGGAGAAACTATATACAATCTATCCTACTATTTCCAAAGTAGATAATATTGGCTTTGGTACTGAGGCAACCCACTCTACAGGCTTCGACCGTTTTACAACGGAGCTTGATAAAAGCGATAGCACAACATTCCAATTGCTGCCAAAAATAGAATCAAATAAAAAGATACATGAGCAATTCATGGACTTTTACTCAGTAAAATCCCGGGGTATTGCCAAAGTAAAGCAGTTGCTAACAAAGATTAGATAAAAAGAATAAACCTCAGAAGACCTTGAAAGGAGGTACCCTGCATGCCAATGAAACTGCTTTCAGCTTCAAAATTAGTGAGCGATTTTAAGCGAATATATAGTAACCAGTATTTTGGAAATACAGTGTGGCTACTAGCTGAAAATGGAATGCGGCTGGTGTCGGGCTTATTTGTAGGGGTTTGGGTGGTTCGCTATTTGGGCCCGGAAGATTTTGGTGTGCTTAGCTATGCGAGTAGTTTTGTGGTGGTGTTTGCGGCTTTAGGTTCGCTGGGAGTTGATAATATACTGGTTAGAGAACTGATCGTTCAGAAGAAAAATCGTGACTACCTAATAGGCTCAGCCTTTGCTATAAAGTTGATTGGCTCCGCAGTATTAGTTCTCTTTGTTTCCGTAGCTCTTTGGTTTTCCCCCAGTTCAGCCAAGGTAAATATCATTGTCTACCTTATTGTACTGTCCAATCTGCTTGGTAGCTTCAACGTGATTAGTCTATACTTTCAATCGCAGGTATTATCCAAATATCAAGTGTACGCTAGTATTATAAGCATAGGCGTATCAATCACTGTAAAAATACACTTTATCCTCACCGAAAGGGGTTTATTTGCTTTTGCCTCAGTTTATGCCATTGAGAGCCTAGTATTTGTAGTTTCCTCCATTTTCTTTTATAGGTATAACGGGCTATCGTTGTTTACCTGGAAAATACGGCGATCAACCATAACAACGTTATTTAGCGATAGTTGGCCACTGTTATTATCCGGCATTTCTATTTCTCTCAGCATGAGAATAGACCAAGTGATGCTAAATTATTTCTTAGATACATCAAGTGTGGGGCTATACGCGGCAGGGGTAAAAATAGCCGAAGTGCTCGTATTTATTCCCGCTGTAATTGGTAAATCGATCTATCCTAAGATTGTTGCTTTGGATATGGAAACAGAGCAGGGCAAATTAAAAGCACTTATTAAGCACATTTTCTATCTGCTGTTGGCAATTTCTATCGGTGTCCTTATTTCGTCGAAGTTCCTGGTCGATTTACTGTATGGCAACGATTATTTGGAGAGCCAGTTCGTGGTCGGTATTCTGGTATTTACAATTCCGCTCACGTACTTAGGTACAATCACCAATAAGCTTTTACTAAAATTTGGGTTAGGAAAGGTGGTATTTGTCAAGCAATTTTCGCTAGCACTTCTTAACATTATTGCCAACCTTATTCTCATACCGAAGTACGGAATTATCGGTGCTGCTTTTGCAACCCTAATTGCCAGCTTAGTAACAAATTTATTTTTCGAGTTATTTGTGCCCGGCAAAAGATGGCTTTTTGGCCTAAAAATGAATGCCCTACTACTAAGATGATATAGTATGAAGATATTAACGGTGGTAAAAGATTTGGGAAAAGGAGGTACGCAGAGGGCAGCTCAAAACTTTTGCGAAGGTTACAAGATTCTTGGTCATAATAGCCGACTGTATGCAGTAAACGAAGGAGGTTTTAGAGGTGATGAACTAGAGCGTAGCGGAATAGTCGTTTACACGAACTACTGTAGGGAGACAACTACCAATATTGAGGAATGGAGTCCTGAGCTTATCCATATCCACTCCCACGATATGAATCCCCAATTAGTTATGGAGTTGAAAGCACTTTTACCGAACGCGAAATTTGTTGAGACTAATGTATTCTCAACCCTATCGGAGTATACTTCTGTTTTAGATCGCAGCTTCCAGCTATCTAAATGGTGCAGTTATTTGTACCTGTCCAGAGGGGGATCTACTGAAAAGCTAAGAATTGTTCCTAACCCTAATAAAACACAGTGCTTTTACAAAGCAAGCCAACAGGAAATAGCCGCATTTAAGAAGAGCTATCATCTTC
>NZ_JBARYM010000290.1:0-9094 GCF_049647865.1 Tunicatimonas sp.
AAAAGCCGTTTGCGTAACGAGATAAATCCTGAAACCGGCGGTCCCCGCTTTACTCCGGCAGTAGCCTTCTCACTACTGGTTTTTTATGCTTTTGCCATGCAATGCATGAGTACGTTAGCCATCGTAAAACAAGAAACCCGCAGTTGGCGGTGGCCGCTACTGCAATTTACGTATATGACAATTATGGCCTACGGTGCCGCGTTCTTGGTTTATCAATTAATGTCCTGATATGCAGCAGCTATTAATCATTTTACTTTTTACAGTAGCAATAGCCTACTTAGCTCGTTTAGTGTACCGTCACTTTAAAGCGGATCAGGGTTGCGCCAAAGGTTGTGGTGCCTGTAGTACAATTGATTTGAAAAAGATTCAGGAGCAAATCCAAGAAAAAGCATAACGGACTACCATATGTTGCAATAAGCTGCGTATATCGTATATTTTTTGGATATTATTAAGGCAAAGCGTTTCTATGCAGTAGGATTATTCTTATTTTGAGGCTTTGAATCTGCGCAATCACAGCCTACCTATGTTGTTACGATGTTTTTTTTTGGGCGGTATTTTTCTAGGTAGTTCCTACTTCCTTCTAGCTCAAACTATCTATGTTAGCGGCAACCAGGTGTTATCACTAACTAACAATGCGGTGCTGTATACACCCAGTTCAGTTGTTAATGAAGGTATGCTGCTTAACGATGGTAGTGTTCAGCTAAATGGTGATTGGGATAATCAGCAGAGTTACACTGGTGATGGTTGGTTACGACTTA
Source organism: Tunicatimonas sp. (assembly GCF_049647865.1). Lineage (NCBI taxonomy): Bacteria > Pseudomonadati > Bacteroidota > Cytophagia > Cytophagales > Catalimonadaceae > Tunicatimonas > Tunicatimonas sp. The sequence goes on from NZ_JBARYM010000290.1 coordinate 759, forward strand.
CTGGGTCTTCCGATCAAACTGTTCAGCACAACAGTCAAGTTTTAGGTTCTCTAGAGATTAGTGGCGGTGGTTCAAAAACAGTAAATGGCAATGTAACGATCAACGATACACTCAATTTAGTTAGTGGTTTTGTAATTGCTACTGCTCCGAATATAGTACAGCTAAATCAAGGTCTTCGGGTGGAAAATGCCAGTGAAAATTCTTATATCCAAGGGGCTGTTCAGTTTCATGGAACAGGTTACCATTTCCTTCCCATTGGCACTAATGATGCTTTCTTGCCAGTCATTTTAGAAGATGTTTCCGGAATAGATCCTCTAACTGAAGTTACTCCGTTTAGCAACCAACAATTAGAGGTTGAGGGCGAAAGGTTAGAAACCAAAACAGTTAGCAATTACTGGACTGTCACTAACCTAGAAGGAAGCTACGAAGGTTCGGTAGTAACTTTGCCAGTAACTATTGCTGATAGATTCGAGGATATTACTGCTGCGGTAGTTGTTGAGTCAGAAAGTTCTGATGGGCTCTTTACTAATTTGGGTCAGCGTGATCGAGAAGGAGATAGCAATGGCGGTCTGATAACGAGTGAGGCGGTAGCGAGTAGGGCAGTAGTAGCCCTAGGATTTACTTCGGAATACGTACTGGAAAATTCGGTAGAAGTACCTTCTGCTTTTTCACCAATCGCTCCCAATCTTACTAATCGCAGTGTGAAAATCTATTCGGCTAATCTACAAGCCGTCGGGTTTTCGTTTACCATTTTTAACCGTTGGGGGCAAATTGTTTATCAAACCAATGATTTGCAATTAGCTTCAAATTCGGGTTGGAGTGGATTGGACGCGAGTACTAACCAACCGCTACCTGGGGGACTCTACCCTTATGTGCTGCGGGGTAACTACGATACCGGACGTGCTGTAGAAAAGACAGGTTCTATCACTCTTTTTCGTTGATATGCAGTACTGCCGAAACCATATTGTTCTGATAGGACTTTCGCTTTTTGCCATAAGCGGGTTCGCCCAAGAGATTCGGTTCTCGCAGTATCAGAATGCACCAGCATATATTAATCCGGCTAGCGTAGGGGCTATCCCGCATCCCGTACTACGAATTACTTCTCGAATACAGCAGTTTGGAGTCGTCTCTTTTCTTACCGGGCACGCTTCATTATCGCTACCAGTTTTTTTAACTAGCTCACGGGAGATGCCAACCGGAGGCTTTGGTCTGAATGTGCTACAAGATGTAGCAGGAGAAAATAGCGAGTTCCGAACAACCATTGCCCAAATTTCTGCTGCATACAATATTTATCTAAATCGTCAGGGTACCCAGTGGTTAAGTTTAGGATTACAGGCGGGCTATAGGCAAATTCGGGTGGACTACTCTCAACTCTATTGGCCTTCTCAACTGCGGTACAATGGTTTCTCAGGTACTAGCCTACCTCTTGAGAATACTGAAAATCAATTAGGTGCTTTAAGTATTAACTCTGGCTTGTTCTGGTCGTACGACGCTACCCGTAATTCGTTGTCTGAAGCTTCTCCCATTCGCTTATACGCAGGTTTTTCACTACAAAATATTAATGAGCCTACCTATAATTTTTTCTCAGCTTCTCAAAACGCGCTGGATATGGGGTATTCAGCCCTGATGGGTGGAGAATTCTGGATGAATGATCGGTGGACGCTCGCTCCCGATGTGCTGACCCTCTGGTACGAACAGTGGTTCACTTATCAGGCAGGTGCTTCGGTAACGTACCACACACAGTATAGCACCCCATCAAACCCAGTGCCCTCAGCCATACAATTGACCGCCGGAACTTGGTACCGAGATGAGTCTAGCTTAGTATTTCTATTGGGAATGGGCGGGCGAAAATGGCAAGCAGCTTTATCGTACGATGCTAATCTGGCTACTGCCCGAAGAGGAGTGTCTAACCAGTATGCTTTGGAGTTATCTTTGCAGTACCAGTGGTTCAGCAACAATGCTCCTAAATCTCAATCTACGCCTTTATACTGACATGTTTTGTTTTCTTCGCGCACGAACTATTCATTATTGGCTGTTTTTTCTATTTAGCTTTACTACAATTTCTCTAGTTAGTTTGGGGCAAAGCAGCATGGTTCAAAATCCTGAGCGGAGCGGAGATCAATATTTTTTGGCTGAACAATATTTTCGGGCAGCCCAGTTTTATCAGTTAGCACTTAAGCGCGATAGTAGCAATCATGAATTAGCTATTAAGTTGGCTCATAGTGAGCGTTATCAGTTTAATTACGCTAAAGCTGCCAAGTGGTATCAGTATGCTCAAAATTCATCCAGTGATTTTTCTGCTAAGGTAGCCTACTACCAATCGTTAATGTTAAAGAATATTGGTCGATGTAACGAAGCTTACCGATGGTTGGATAGTCTGCTAGTTTCTTCTCAACTGGAGGCTCGGAATTTACATTTAGAAGCTAAGCAACTAAAACTGAGCTGTCAGGAGATAGATCTGACCAGTAGAAATATAGAAAGTATTGTCGTTTCATCACTTGACTCAACTGTAAATTCTCAAAACTACGACTATGCCCCTATAATAATGAATGGTGATTCGGTATTGATACTGACCAGTACTCGTTTCGCCGGAAAACAGAAGATTTCTTATCGCTTTGGGGAAAATAACGCTAACTTTTTTTCATACCGCCGGCAAGGGAATCAATTTATAGATACTAGTACCTTTGTTAGTGCAGTCAACACCAAATCTAGCGAGGGGGCAGGCTGTTATGTAGAGTCTCGAAAAGAGTTTTACTTCACTTACTGTGCTAATGACCAGCCCTGTAAGATATACTTTGTCGCTTCTAATGGATTAGAATGGTCTAAGCCAGCCTCGTTGCCCGAAAGTATAAATCAAGAGAATACCGAAAGTAAACATCCAAGTGTATCTGCTTCAGGCGATACTTTATTTTTTACATCCAATCGAGCTGGGGGGCAAGGGGGCTCTGATATTTGGATGAGTATTCGGACGAGCGAAAATCAGTGGTTATCGCCAGTTTGCTTAGATAGTTTGGTAAATTCTACCTCCGATGAAGTTACGCCTTACTATCATAGTCAGGAAGATCAACTGTATTTTTCATCGGATAATCGGCGTGGTTTTGGCGGTATGGATTTATACGTTATTTCTGATTTCTCTTCGGCCAACAAAAGGGCGCGAGGTCGTTTGCCACTGCCAATCAACTCATCGGCTGATGATAGCTATTTAGTGCTAGGTCAGCAATTGGGTTACCTAGCATCTAATCGTAATGGCAATTTTGATATTTATCGGTTTAAAAAAACAAAAGACCAACCCTGGTTTCAGTTTCTGCTTGAAATCCCCAGTTTGCCCAGTGACCCGAAGGGTGATTTGTTGACTACCATATCAACCAACAGAATTCGCCGAGTTGACTATTTGAATTTAGAACTAAATGATTGGATTTGGGTGAATGCCGCCCAACAGAAGAGACTTAGCTCCGGAGCTACTCGCTTTATTCTAAATTCAGATGTAAGCGATATTCAGATGAAGCAGTATCAGCAAAAACAGAATGAAGAAGCAGTTGCTCAAAACGTAGAGGTAGTAAGTACAATAGTTAGTCCAGACGCTGACAGCACTTTAACGTTAACTAGCTTCTCTACGGATTCTTCGGAAGCCGAGCTCATCAGTATTGTAACCGGGCAGGTTTCAATTACCACAACCCGGCAACCATTCGCCGAACAAGTTATTGAACTACGCGGTAATAATGGAGAACTCCTCAAGACTTCCACAACCAATGATGCCGGTGAATTCAGATTCGTGAACCTTCCGGCTAATAGCGAATACTCTATTTCGTTAGCTTCTGCCGAATCGCAGGATACGATTGATGTGAGTAATCTGTCACTCCAAACTGAGCCAGAATCTGCCTTTTCTCAAACATTCGAACCAGTCTATTTTGATTTTAACCAGCACAAATTACGCCCTGAGTCAATTAAAGTGTTAGATGCTTTGGCTACGTTTTACCAAACTAATCCCGAGGCTTCAATTGAAATTAACGCCTTTACTGACAGTTTGGGTAACGATGTTTATAACGTATTATTAAGTAGAAAAAGAGGGGAGGCTGCATTTGACTACCTAATTAACTTAGGAGTAGACCGTTCGGCTTTAGCCATTAATGCTAACGGAGTGTCTACTTCCTATACTTCTACCAATGCCTACGTTAGTCAGCAACTAAACAGGAGAGTTGAATTCGAAATTTTTGGGCTACAAACACCATTCTCTTATAAAGCAACTACCAAGATTTTAAGACCGAATGTCGATCTTTCTCAACTGCTAGAAAGCACTCTAATGACTTGGGAAGAACTCGCCCAACTAAACGGGCGCCCATTGAATACACTTGAGCCTTATAAACCAATCCGAGTGTACAAAAATGAGATCACTGAGGGTAATTCGCTATTTTACCAGATAATTGACATAAATTGATAAGTATAATCTACCAGACCTAATAATGATATTCTTGAAGCAAGCCGTACTACTGCTGGTCTTTCCTTTTTTTTGTCAGCAGATTTTAGCCCAATCGGTAGGAGTGGGCACTACATCTCCCAACGCTAATGCCGCGCTACACATTGTGGCACCCAGTAATAACCAAGGGGTGCTTATTCCAAGCATGAATACTGAACAGAGAACAGATGAGCAATTTACCGCAAATCTATCTGCTCCAGACAATGGTTTATTGGTATTTGACCTAACGGAAAATCGCTTTTACTATTGGTCGGAAGCAGACTGGATTCCTGTTTGGAGTGGAGATGTTAACCGAGTGCTTGCAGCTGGTGACGGCGTGGCGATTGATAGTCAAAACCAAATCGTCAATACCGGTGATACCGATTCAACCGACGACATAACGATTAACACTACGGCCGGTGGAGTTCTTCAAGGAATGTATCCTAATCCTGAGCTAGCTGAAGAAGTAGTTCAAACTGTCAATTTAGCTGATTTGATGGTGGTTGGGAGTAAAGTCGCCAACAATACCTTAGGAGTAGAAAAGCTATCAGGATTAGCAGACCCTACCTCAGGGAGAAATTCGGTGATGATTACTAGCAATAGTAACGCTCCCCGCTGGTTTCAACCTTCGGCTAATCAGGTATTAGTTACTGATAACACCGGACAAATAACCTCTCGATCAGCAGAAACATTTGTACGCGAAGATTTAGCGCTTGGTGAAATCTATATTGGAAATAATGATGGCGAAGCAGAACCAGTGGATGTTTCGGATATTGGTAACATTTTAGTGGGAAACGGAACTACACTGTTTAAGCTAGATGCCTCTGGCAATGGGAGGTTACTAGTAGGCAATGGTACCACCTTGGTTTCGGTAGATGTCATGGGAGATATTTCACTCGATGGAACTGGAACCACTCAGATTATCGCGGATGCAGTAGGGACTGCTGAAATTGCTGATGGATCTGTTGCTTCAGCTGATTTGGCTATTCAAGCTGTAACTACCGATAAAATTGCTCTAAATGCAGTTCAGTCCAGTCAGATTCTTGACGGAACCATTATTCTAGACGATTTGGCGGATGGATCAGTAAATGCTGCGAAAATAGCTGATGGGGCTATCACCAATGGTGATATCAATTCAGGTGCAGCCATTACGGTTAGTAAATTAGAGGCACTAAATACTGGTCAAATCATATTTGGAAATGCGGGTGTACCTACCATTGGTACTCTCACTGGAGATGCCAGCATCAATGCTTTTGGAAATCTAACGCTTAACTCATTGGCTACTATTGATGTAAACGGTGGAACAATTGACAATACTGCTATTGGAAGCACTACTCCCTCTACCGGAAACTTTACCAGTGTTACGGCCACGGACGGAAGTGGAATTGCGGCATTGAATGCTGATAATCTAACAGCAGGTACCATTCCTGATGCTCGCTTATCGCTCGTTGGGGCAAATGGCTCTTTTGGAGGTGGTACCGATGTTATTCAGTCTATGACTGTTGACGCTCAAGGTAGGGTAACCGCAGTGGCTGCTGGCCCTTCACCCAGTGATCTTCGCTTAAAAGAAAATATAACTGAACTAGCGTATTCCCCTCAGAAAATTTATCAACTACAGGCGTATAATTATCAGTGGAAAGATGCCGAGATGGGTGCAGGAAACCAGATTGGATTAATTGCTCAAGAGGTAGAGAAAATTTATCCTGAACTAGTAAAAGAGCGTTCCGATGGCTACAAAGGCGTGGTTTATCAAGGGCTTATTCCGGTATTGATAGAGGCTACAAAAGATCAGCAGTCTACACTAGACTCGCTAAATCAGCAAAATGCTTCATTACAAAACCAAGTAACGCAACTAGAAAAAAACCTTGAACAGTACAAAGAACAGTTGAATCGCTTAGAAAGTGCTATTCAGAAAATTACACCGGGGAAATCACCAACGGTAACTAACCCCGAAGCTCAGTAGGTGAGGGGCACCAATAGAAAATTCACCCTGTATACCCACATGCTCAGTCACGTAGGACTCTCCACCCAGTACAATTAATTGAGGGGCAAACGCTCCACCTAAAGCGAAATTTATAACGCGATCAATAATTTCGGAGGGAAAACCCACCTCAGAATCAACATTCCAGTTAGAGTAGCCAACCCGCCCCCCGCTGTACATCCGGAATCGTGGCTTGTCTACAATATAAATCAAACCAACTGCACCGAGGTAGAATCTTCTAGCTGAGAGCCCGTACCTTCGCGCATTTCCATTATCAGGATCTGAATACGTTACTGAAAAATTCTGATGAGCAATAGTGCCACCAATCGCTACTCGCCGGGTTGGCTGAAATAGGTAAGTGCTCGAGAGAACGGGGTTCTTACTCACATGCACACCATCAATAACCTGAAAGTAACTAACTATATTCGATAGAATTCCCGAAGTACTAAACCCAATATTTCCTCGAACCTGATGGGGGTAAGTTGGGCGATTATCCGGTTCTGGTTCTTGATTATTCTCCTGCGCGAAAACCAGGGAGTAATTTAAGCTAACGGCCGCCGCTAGTACTATTATTCCCTTCGCGGGTAAGCGTTTGGGCCACGCCCTGAACGTCGTTCCAAACCCGGAACATATTTTTGTAGCAAATTTTCTCAATATCTTCGTCAGAATATCCTCTCTTTAGTAGTTCGGCAATGAGGTTAGGGTAATCAGAAGCATCTTTCAGTCCGGTAGGCAAGGTATCACCTACACCGTCAAAATCAGACCCAAAACCTACGTGATCAATTCCCGCCAATTGCACCACATGATCAATATGATCAGCCACCTTTTGAACGGTAGAGTAGGCCGGATTGTTTGCCATGTATTCGCTGGCGTAGGCTCTGGTAGCACTATCACTAAATGTTAAATTTCGCTCATTCATCCATTCAGTAAGATGGGCGCGCATTTCACTGGACTTTTCACGCGAGTCGGCATCAATAAACCCAGAGCCAAAGTTGATTGCAATTACTCCGTTGTTTTTCCCCATTAGTCTGATCATATTATCGTCCATGTTGCGTTCAAATCCGGGAACAAACTTTCGGGCTGACGAGTGAGAGGCAATCACTGGGGCTTGGGCAATCTTCATTACATCATAGAAAGCACTATCAGAAATGTGCGATACATCCACCATAATTCCAACCCGATTCATTTCTTTAACGACTTCCTCACCGAAGGGACTAAGACCATTCCACACGCGGACAGTATCGTAAGAAGAGTCACTAATCAGATTGACCTTACTGTGAGTCAGAGTCACGTAACGAATACCTCGGTCAAAAAAGTACTGTATATTTTCTATTGAGTCACCAATAGGAGCGCCGTTTTCCATTCCCATGGGCAGAGAGATTAAGCCATTTTTAAAATTCTCTTCTATCTCTTGAGGAGAGTTTGCCAAAGCAAATTTTTCGGGGAACTCCTGCTGGATGTTTTGTACCAGATTAATAAGAGAGTCGGCAAATTCTTTAGCACCTCCGGTTTCCTGATAACTAGCTGGAATATAGATTGACATAAAGGGCGCATCTAATCCTCCCGCCACCGCTTTAGGGTAGTCAAAGTCACCCTGCGTTTCACTTTCAATATCTTTGATGTATTCTTTCTTTAGTCTGAACCCTGAAACCTTAAGCCGAAAGGGTAAGTCAATGTGGCCATCGGTGATAATATACGTTTGTGCTAGAGAATCAGCCTTAGATTGGATACTATCTTGGGCTTGAATAGTGAAGCTACTTAAAAATAATAATGTAACGAGAGATATAGATAGAATTCGCATAGATATTTTGCTGATTAGGATAGAATTAAAATGTTAATGCAGTATGTGCCTGTAAAATTAGAATATTATTCGGAATTATACCATGAAGCATACATTGAATA
>NZ_JBARYM010000291.1:0-5186 GCF_049647865.1 Tunicatimonas sp.
GCTCGGACATCCCCTGAGGCAAAGATGCCCGGTACGCTGGTTTCTAGCAAAAAGGGTTCACGCTTTAGCGACCAGTCTTTTTTACTATTGCGTATCACATCTTGCCCAGTTTTTATAAAACCCTTATCATTTTTAGCAATATCCAAGGTGATCCAGTCGGTAAAAGGTCGGTTGCCAATAAAGATAAACAATGCACCGGCATCTACCTTCCGTCTTTCTTGAGTATTCTGATCTTCCAGTACTAGTGCTTCCAAATGATCGGACCCACAAGCTTCAACCACTTCAGATTCACCTAACACTTCAATGTTTTTTGTACCGTCAATCTGATCAATCAGATACTGAGACATAGAGGAAGACAAATCAGGTTTGCGAACAACGATATACGCCCGTTTGGCAAAGTTGGCAAGATACATTGCCGCCTGGCCGGCAGAATTTCCTCCGCCAACAATGAAAATATCTTTATCCTGACAAGCATTAGCTTCCGTGGTAGCGGCCCCGTAGTAGACCCCCGCCCCGGTAAAGTTATGAACTCCGGTTGCTTCCAATTTGCGGTAATTCACCCCAGTGGCAATAATAATGCTCTTAGTTCGTAGCTCGCTACCGTCCGAGAGCGTCACAATTTTGTACTGATCCTGAAGCTGAATATTAGTAACCTCTACCGGCGAAAGGAACTCAGTACCCAATCGTTTGGCCTGAGAAATAGCCCGGCGGGTAAGGTCAGCTCCGCTTAAACCATTAGGAAAGCCTAGGTAGTTTTCGATGCGAGAACTGGTTCCGGCTTGGCCACCGGGGGCTCTTTTTTCTATTAGTAAAGTTTTTAGCCCCTCTGACCCACCATATACAGCAGCAGCTAAGCCTGCCGGACCCGCACCAATAATTATTACATCGTAGAGCTGAGCGGTTGCCTCTAGCCTCATGCCAATTTTTTCAGCAATCTGACTAATTGAAGGATCAATTAAAAAAGAGCCATCTTCAAGGAAAATTGCCGGTAAGTCTTTTTCTTCAATATTATTTAACGCCAGTAGTTCGCAAGCTTTCTCATTATTTTCTACATCCAGCCAACGATAGGGAATTAAGTTACCCGCCAGAAAGTCTTTTACTTCGTGTGACTTAGGTGAATATTGGTAGCCCACAATTCTGATACCGGAGTAATCTGGCACAAAGTTGCTTTGCCAATCGTCTAACAGATCATTCAGTACGGGATAGAGTTTTTCGGTAGGTGGGTCCCAGGGTTTAGTTAAGTAGTAATCTAATTGTACATCGTTAATTGCCTTAATGGCCGCGTCAATATCGGAATAAGCGGTGAGTAGTACCTTCTTCGATTTGGGATAAAAGTCTTTGGCCTGTTGTAAAAACTCAACACCCAGCATATCGGGCATTCGCTGATCAGAAAGAAACATAGCCACCTCTTCTCCCTGCTTTTTTAGCTCTTTCAGCGATTCAAGGGCCTCGCGAGTAGAATCAGTACTTAGTATGCGATACTCTTTTTTGTATTCACTACGCAGATCGCGGGCAATAGCACGGATTACCTGAGGGTCATCGTCAATGGCAAATAGGATAGGGCGTTTCATAGAGGAAAGGTCAACTCAACGTTAGGGTAGTACACTTGCTAGAACGCGGGTGCAGTAAAATGGTTTGGATGCTTAATAGCCAGTAGTCAACGGTCGATAGCCCGCCGTTCACTGAAAATTGTAATGGACTATGGACTATGAATCGGAAAGCAAATTGTAAACTGGGTTTCGCCGGGTTCAGATTTTACTTTAATGGTGCCTTGATGTTGCTCAATAATTTTCTGCACAATATCTAATCCTAGCCCGCTGCCTTGCCCTACTGCTTTGGTAGTAAAGAATGGGTCAAAAATACTTCCTTGAATGTCCGGGGGGATCCCGCTACCGGTGTCAATAATATCTACTCGTATATCTTGATTGTTAGCCTGGGTGCGAACGGTTAGCGTACCTTTGTCGTCCATAGCATCTACTGCGTTATCAATCAGATTAGTCCAGACCTGATTAATTTCACTCACGTAGACTGGAATTTCTGGTACATCGTCGGCATACTCTTTATTGATTTGAATATTCTTTTGCTTCAACTTATGGTTAAGCATTGTTAATGTACTATTCAGTCCTTGGTGAATATCGGCCTCAGATTTTTCGGTAGAACGATCCATGTGCGTATAGGTCTTTACCGATTGAATTAGGGTAGATATTCGCTGGGATGCTTCTTCTATCTCTTTTACTAGGCGTTCGGTGATGAGCACATTGTTAAGCCAATTGAATACCGGCTTGGTATGTTTACCTTCAATAATTTCATCCATCTCTTCTAAATCATCTAGTGTGATGCCAAACTCCACAAAGTTCTCCGCAGCCTCGTAACCCTCATCCCAACCTTGATCTTCCAACCATTCTGCAATTTCATCTTCTTGGTTGTTGCGCTCCATCATGCTAAGTGTGGGTGGGGGAGTGCTAATTTTAGAGAAAAGTATATCGTTCACAGCATCTACTTGCTCCGGTTCCAACCGAATGAGAATCACTTTTTTAAAATTATCGGGTGTTTGGTGCATATGTTGCCGAAGGATATCGGAGCTTCGGACAATAGCTGCCGCCGGATTATTTAGTTCGTGGGCTAACCCCGCCGAAAGTTTACCCAGAGCCATCATCTTCTCGTTTTGTTGCTGAATACGGGTAAAATCTCGCGCCCGAGTGGTCATCACTCCCACCAGTGCTTGCACCATATCGCGGCTGACCTGTTCCATCTCAATAAAATGCTTCTTATGAAGCGAGAGCACGTGAGTTTCTTCGGTAGCAATTCCGAATCCGGTCGCTTCTTGCATCCGCGAATAGGGCAACGTGCCAGTAATAGTGCCCGTCTCCATTGCACTAATTTCGCGTAACTGCTTTCCTTGTTGTAATTTTATTCGTAGTCTTCCTTTCAGCAATATATGCATGTAGTTAATCGGATCGCCCTTCTTAAACATGTACTCATCTTCCTGTAGTATCCGGCACTCCGAACGGTCAATTAACCACTGCAAGGCTTCATCTTTTAAGTCTTGTAACGTAGGAATTTTTCGTAGATCAGCGATAGAAACTTTCATATAATTTTAGTTTGAGTACGCTACTAAATAGACGACTACCTATAAAGAAAATCCTGCGTTAGGCCTCCACTAAGTTCTGAACCAGTTTTTTCAAAGTCTTTCGGCAGCCTTTCACGTCTTTTTTATCTAACCCCGTAGTTAGCTGTTTTAGAGTCCGCTTCACTGCTTTAGTAAGCGGTCCTTTTAGGTCTGTACCGTCAGGGGTAAGGTAAATTATTTTATTCCGACGGTCTTTCTCGTGGGTTACCCGCTTTACCAAATTTCTTTTTTCTAGATTATCAATAAGGTGGGTAATGCTTGCTTTGTTCTTGTGAGTAAGGTTAGCCAACTGTTGTTGGGTTTGCCCATCTTGAGTCCAGAGGCTATCTAAGATGGCCCACTGCTCGGCAGTGACTTGGTATTCAGCTAAGTTCTTTGTGATTTGATTGGTAAGCAAGCGAGAAGCTTTCCCAATTAATGCAGGGAGCGAGTTGTCTGGTTTTGCTTTTTTCATAGGTAGTTGTAGGCTAAACTGTTTCAATATAGAGCTATTTTTCAGCACTAAAAAGCCAGATTGGTTCTTGACTATTTCGAATAAAAAAAGCAGTACTTAGCAGCACTGCTTATAAAGTAAGAACAGAAGATATATTAGTTGTTATCAGCGTCGAGCAGTATAGTAATATTGCTCATTTCAATTCTCTCAATCTTTTTGTCGTTATCTAAATCCCAGATAGTCATTAAGCGACTAGCTGATTCCTGTCCGGTATCTGACGTTAATATACTATTTAAACCATTCATAAATTCCGACTTGGTAAGTTCGCTATTACCATCAGCATCCCAATCAGTGAACTGGCCATATTCGCTAAATTCGTAGTTTGCAAACAAGTTCTCGGCTGCTTTATTAAATTCTTCTTCGTTCACAGCATCGTTTTGGTCAAAGTCCCACACGCTGTAGAATCCGTCAAAAAACTCACTTTCATTTAGGGCATTATCACCGTTGGCATCCCAGTCGCCGTATTTAACATTAATTCCGGCTAATACTTCGTTATTGCGATTGCGTTCTCGAAGCTCCCTCATTGCTCGAAACTCTTCCGAATTGCGGGTAATAGCTGGCTTAGTATTAACTACTTTGTTGGTTTCAACTTCGCTCATTTCGGTCTGCTGAGTGGATTCAGGCTCCTCCATCTCGGTACTCTCGGCTACCTCAGTTTGGCTTTCCGAGACCTGTTCGTTAGTTGCTTCAGCATTTTCGTTAGAAGATCCACAGCCTACCGCGGTAAATAGTATAATGCCAGCACTGACAAAATAGGTGGTAAATTTCTTCAAAAAGTTATTGCTATATCTCATGATGTAGGTGTAGTTTAAAAGTAAAAAAATTAAGTATTTAGTAGTAATAACGGAATTTTTGACAAAAAGGTTATGCTAAATGTAACTTTTTAAGACGGAAAACGTAAACTGCTAGCTATTATTATACGCCTACCTTTCAGTTATCGGAAATAGAGTTTACGACTTCCAATAAACATCTTCGTAAAGTTTAGAGAGAACGCTCTAAAATACTATTGCCCGTATTCAGGAATAATTGCTATCCGTAGTTCGCTGTAAATAATTGAGATAGCGTAAATGGTATACCGATCAATATTTACTAAGCAATTAGCTTTGAGGAGGACATAACGTTGCCTGTAATTGATCCTTAGACATATTCCAGTACAGTGTGTCCGGCTGTTTCTGACTTACTAGAACTGATGAAATTGGTGAAACGACTTTGTTGCGCTGTATTTCTTGTGCAGGTAAGCACTGTTCCGATACTTGGATCAGGAGGCCAGTGAGCCGACCAGTATGGGCCTCAATAATTGTTCTTTCTACGATACCTATCGTCTCTTCATTTAAGTTTTTTACAGTCATACCAACGCAAATGGTGGTAGATAAAAATAAACCGCTAATCCAATGACGCATAAGTAAAAAAGTTATGTTTGCACTTAGAACGATATTAAGCTAATTACCTTGTGTGACCGACCGAAAGAAGTTACACTGAGTCGGGCACTATATATAAGTCGCCCTCAGCCGTGAAATATTGTTGAAATGATTTCCCATGGAAGCGTAGCTGAAACTCGTACAG
>NZ_JBARYM010000292.1:0-8497 GCF_049647865.1 Tunicatimonas sp.
AGTTTTTGACTATTAAGTATAAAGGTGATTTATCCGATGTGCCATCAATTTCGAAACGATTATTAAAAGTCCGCTTTGATTTTGACTTGTTTCCATCATGGTCGAGTACTTGCAACCTTCCGCTAAACGGAACTTCTACAGCAGCTAAAACTGGTTCTAATTGCAGTGGCGATTCACCAGTAGTAACTACCCTATTTCTTTGCTCATTTAGTTCCATGCCGGAGTTTTTAACCCGAGCCATTGCAACTGTAATAATATGGTGGGCTGTTGCCAACGTTTCGTTTGGTTCTTTAGCCGTAAGGTAAATAACTGAAAAACCCTTTTTCGGAAAGATACGGTAACCATCTCCCAAATCAATATGCTTGTCTCCCGGAGCGAAGCCAATGAACGCCTTGGTTGCTACGGTATTGAGTGTAACGTATCCGCCTGCTGCTAGACTGTCTTCCGGGGTTGTCCAGCGTAGTTCGTTGGTAGATGATACTACCGAATTTTCTGAAAAGAGCAATGTAGAGTCAAAGTCGTGAGTTGCCTGGGCCGAATCAGTAAAATTGATAGCAACGCGCAGCGCAGCCAATGCACTGGGTGGCACCTTGTTGGTGCTAAACGTTTTAGTATCATTCCTTTGTATTGTTTCGCCAACAAAGCCTAGCTCTCCTTGTATAATAGAGGGGACATGTACATTTAAGTGATGCGTCTGTTCAGCTTCGCTAACATCCATTCGTCGTACTTGCCGGGCAACGGCGGGAAATAGTGCCATAATTGCAGGATTGGAAACATCCCAGGGGTGGACTCCTAGCTGATCGCTGAATCCTCCACTATCTCGGTTCTGAAACATAAACGAAACATCCCAGCCCTGAAGCCCCCATCCGTAAGCTCCCAGCAAGGCGGGGCCTTCCGCGTACCATTCATTAGGCTGAACGTGAATCCATTCACTAAGCATAAAGGGACGATCCTCTACTTGCTGGAAACCTACGCTGAGTGTGCCAATACCCGGCCTGGCTAGCAAAGAACCGTTGGCAAACTCCACAGGCTCTTTAAATCCTTGTAAATCACCTCCGAAGTAATTATGGCGGTCTACAATTCCCGCTTGAGCATCCGAATGTAAATTAAGTAGATGCCCTACTGTGGACCCTGCCTGCCAATTAGAAGAAACAATTTCTCCCGTATAGCCCGTTGCTCGTATCGCTCGAATAAACCGTTCGTAAAACTCGTTTTGTCGCTCAATGAGAAACGTCGCTGCATCTAGCAATCGTTGTTTGAGCGGTGGATAGCCTTCTTTGGCTACTATTTCATCTAAAGCCCATGGATAGTACCAGGGCACAACTGTTTTTTGAGATAGCGACTCTATAGGTAAGGAAGGACCTTTCACTTTGTCTATAGAAATGATAGTATTTAGAATAGTGCTGCTAATGTCGGCTGTATCAATTAATATAGATTCTTTCCCCCAAGCCGCTCTCCAAGAAGATTCTGAGCCGTATTTGCTTTTAAGCCAGTCGCTAAACAGCGTAGCAGTACGTTCTCGTAGTGTGGGGTGCCGTTGCATACTCCAGTTGGCTCCGTGCCACAGTATGGCATCTTCATTAAAAAGCTCTACACAGAAGATGGCGGGATCATTGGCGTAGACTAGCCCAGAATAATAATTCTTGTGCTGAAGCACCTTGACCGTTTGTTCAATTTGCAAATTCTGTAACTCGGGCGATAAGTAGATAGCCCCGTAGGTAGCCCGTATGCGTTTTTTTTCATCTGAGAACTCACCGAACTCCCGGTAAAACGGAATGTGAACTGTGTCTTCCGGCCCAAATTTTACTCCGAAGGTGGGGGACAGCTTAGTGTAGATACCATTCTCCTTCAGCTTGTTGATATAGTAGTCCATTCGCTGAAAAGCTTCCGGCTCAAACTTAGCAAAGCTTTCTTCCGCTTGGATGCCTCCGGGTGCCGGACGGTCAGCATACTTATGTAACCGAACAGCATTAATGCCGAATTTGCGATAAAAAGCCGCTCGCTTATCAGCCAATGCTTTGGTAGGGGCGCAATCACCGTAGGTGTTATTGATCCCCCATAGTTTTATATCTTGTTTGTTGTACTGAAGCTTATCAGCAACACTAACAATACGCCCATACTTACCCGCAGGTTCGCTATTCCAATCTTCCATTCCAACAAGACTGGGACGAGAGTAGTCATTCTGAGGCTGGAAATTATACCAAACAATATTTTCGTTAACACCAACCTGAGCTGAACAATAAAGGCAGGTCAGACTGAAAATAATACCACCGATGAATTTCTTCGCATTTGAAAGTAACATATTTATGATAAGATATCTCATGGCTTAGCAGCTACCAGATTTAGTAACTTTTTTTCCAGTTTACATAGTATACCTTTAAAACAAAAAAGGAGGCTCTTTTAGTAGCCTCCTTATCTATGTATTATATGTACTCTACGTCTACACCTTTGCCCCCTTTACAGTTTTTACAATACGAGCCGCAATTTTATAAGGATCACCGTTGGAAGCCGGGCGACGGTCTTCTAACCAGCCTTTCCAGCCGTTTTCTACTGTGGCAATCGGAATACGAATAGACGCTCCTCTATCGGACACTCCGTAGGAGAACTGACTAATAGATTGGGTCTCGTGCTTACCGGTTAGCCGTTGATCATTATCGGCTCCGTACACTTCAATGTGTTCTTTTACTACCGGCCGGAAGGATTCACAGATTTTTTCGTAAACTTCTTTAGAGCCTGCTTCTCTTAGCGTGGAGTTAGAAAAATTAGCGTGCATGCCGGAACCGTTCCAGTCAGTATCCCCCAATGGTTTAGGGTGCCAATTGATAGATAGACCGTATTTCTCAGCATTACGTTCGGCTAAGTAGCGAGCTACCCACACGTGGTCTCCGGCGGCAGCCGCCCCCTTCGCAAAGGTCTGAAACTCCCACTGTCCGGTAGCTACCTCGGCATTGATCCCTTCTACGTTCACCCCCGCTTCCAAACACTGATCTAAATGATCTTCAATAACTTCGCGACCGTAAGCGTTCTGAGCGCCTACTGAACAGTAATAGGGGCCCTGCCCCCTTTTAGGAAATCCTTCTTCCGGAAAACCAAGAGGTTTGTTAATTTCAGAATCCCAAAGGAAATATTCTTGCTCAAATCCAAACCAAAAATCATCATCATCATCGTCAATGGTTGCTCGCCCGTTAGATGGGTGGGGAGTTCCGTCTGAACTTAGCACTTCGGTCATAACTAGGAAGCCATCTACCCGAGCGGGATCAGGGAAAATAGCTACTGGCTTTAGCAGACAGTCAGAAGATCCGCCTTCGGCTTGCTCGGTGGAACTACCGTCGAACGACCACATGGGACAGTCATCCAGCTTCCCGCTAAAGTCACTAACGATTTTAGTTTTACTTCGTAGGCTTTGGGTAGGTTTGTAGCCATCTAGCCAGATGTACTCAAGTTTTGTCTTAGACATATACTAATTACATTTAGGGGTTATAGATTAGATTAATGCAGTTCTACTATATTAGCTAAGTAAGTAGCCTCATAATAGATAATCTCAAAATAAAAAATACGTGAACTGCGAATATACTATTTTCCAGTAGTTGATAAAAAACGCTTAGGTGTTTTTGTCTTTTTTAAGAAAAACCGATTTATATTTCAAAATTTCATTAAAAACTTATTTAATTACTACTTATAATTTTTTTATCGATAACAAAGATTATTTGGTTGAAATACATTTGTACGAATCATTTACAAATAAGAAGTTTGCTTAACTATTTGAATAGTTAGAACTTTGCGAGTCTTATTTTTGTAAATTCTATCAGGCACTATTGGCATAAATATGGAAGCAGCACGGTCGGTAGCATTTTATACCTTAGGTTGTAAACTCAACTACTCAGAAACCTCTACCTTAGGCAGGCTAGTGGAAGAGCGAGGCTACCGGAAAATTAATTTCCAGCAGGGGGCCGATATCTACGTGATTAATACTTGTTCGGTAACCGATAATGCGGATAAGAAGTGCCGAAAGGTAGTACGCGAAGCACTCAAGTATTCGCCGGATGCCTACGTCTGTATTGTGGGTTGTTACGCCCAACTGAAGCCCAGAGAGATTGCGGAGATTCCGGGAGTGGATGCTGTGTTAGGAGCCGCGGAAAAGTTTCGGCTACTAGATTTATTAGATGGATTTCAGAAAAAGTCAGTACCGCAAGTATTTGCTTCGGAAGTTACTGAAGCCCGCCGGTTCAATTCGGCCTATTCGCTACACGACCGCACCCGCACTTTTCTGAAAGTACAAGACGGCTGTAACTATCACTGTACGTTTTGCACCATTCCACTCGCCCGCGGAAAGAGCCGCAGCGATACTATTGAATCAGCGGTAAACCAAGCGCAAGAAATTGCCCAAACCGGGGTGAAAGAGATCGTACTCACCGGAGTGAATATTGGCGATTACGGCATTGTTGACGGGAAGCGCCAGAATCGCTTTCTGGATCTAGTTCAGGAGCTAGACCAAGTGGCGGGCATCGAGCGGTTTCGCATCTCATCTATTGAACCAAATTTGCTAAGCAACGAAGTGATTGCGTTCGTGGCTCAGTCGCAGCGATTTGTACCGCACTTTCATATTCCGTTGCAGTCGGGATCTAATAAAATTTTGAGGCAAATGCGACGGCGCTACTTACGTGAACTGTACGCCGACCGGGTGCAGAAAATCAAAAACCTGATGCCTCATTGTGGTATTGGAGTAGATGTCATTGTAGGCTTTCCGGGAGAAAAGGAAGAAGACTTTCTGGAGACTTATCATTTCCTGAACGAACTACCGGTTTCCTACCTGCACGTTTTTACGTACTCAGAGCGAGCCAATACTCCGGCGGCAGCCATGAACGAAGCAGTACCCATGAAGGTGCGGCAACAACGGTCAAAGATGCTGCGGACATTATCAGAGAAAAAGCGGCGAAAGTTTTACGAAGAGAACCTGGGACGAACCGCTACGGTACTGTACGAAGAAGATGTAGCGGAAGGGCAAATGCAAGGATTTACTGAGAACTACGTCCGCGTAAGTGCGCCTTATGATCCGCTATTAATCAATGAGCTACAATTGGTTCAGTTAGGTGAAATTGATGAGCGGGGGGCAGTAGCCATAACGCCCGCTTCGGTTCTAGTTTCCTAAAGTGACAGCTTCTTTCATCACTTTCTCTTGATATAGCGTCGTTCCCTTTTTATCTAAAAAACGGATAGTTAAAATATCATCGTTTATATTGATGAGAGCAAAGCCGTTGCAGGAAGCACTAAATTGAGTAATGCCGTAGCTTCCGGTCTCTCGTACTTCTGATCCCGCCCCAGAAACCAGATGATAAGTATTTCCTAACGGCTTGTGCAGTTGCAAATCATGCTCGTGGCCACTCAGGTACAGATCAACCTGATATTGTTTAAACAGTGGTACAAAGGCATCAATTAACTCATCAGCGTTGCCGTGGAAAGGACTGGAAGAGTAAGCCGGATGATGCCCAACCACAATTTTCCATTTAGCCGAACTTAGGGCCAACTCAGATTTCAACCAGTCTAGTTGCCGGTACTTATTCTGCTCAATAATCGCCGATTTGCCCGCTTCGTAGTATTCCTGAATAAATGGGCTGGTATCGGTTACTAGAAAAAGTACTTCTTCCTGATTTAGATACTGCCGAAAGCTGTAGTAATGGGCCGGTAAATTCCAGCGACTGCTAATGAGAGAGTAGTCAATCTGAGCGCGGATGCTTCCGCCGTAATCATGATTTCCTACCGAGATATACCAGGGTACTTGCAGCGAACTGTGGTGATAAATATTCTCGTAAGAATCTCGCCAGTGCGGATCATCAAGGCTTTCTACCCCTTCATCGTAAAAATTATCGCCAGTAGAAATAATAAAATCAGGGGATTGCTTAGCCATTTGGTCCGCAGTTTCAATCTGCTCCAACGTACCACCTCGCCCCCAATCGCCAATAACCAGAAATTGCAGTCCTTCGCTCATATTTTGCGAAAGTAAGTATATTCACCTGCATCGACGACGAATCCGTATTATGAAACTATTAAGAATACGAAAGAGAAACTTCGGCCTGGCCCTAAATCTCGTACTAATCAGCTCCTTTGCTTTTAGTCAGCAGTTGCACCTTTCGGCGCAAAAAGCCCAACTGGGGGAAGTTCACTATTCAGCCCGAGTGGGTGGCACTGTCCCCTCGCAGGGCGATACTTTTTTGGTGCAAGTACTTTCTAAAGGCGATATTCTAAGGCGAATTCAGGTAGGAGTATACCAAAGTGGCGGCTCCCGAGTGGTACAGGCAATTCGGTTTATAGTAGAAGATTCGGTTGGTAAATTGCAGAAAATACTAATTGGCCACGCTGATTCGTACTGGAAGGATGAAATAGACGTTCCGAAAGGAGCTGAATTAATCGGAATAAGTGGGGCCAGCGGTTGGTGGATAGACCGTATCCGCTTTCACTTTAGTGACGGCTCATCTTCATCAGATTACGGTGGTGGTAGAGGAGATACTGACTTTCATTTGTTGCTTGCCCAGCGAGATAATAAATGGAAAGGGCGTTGGTTGGGGGTTTGGGGAACGCATACTGACTACCTTGAGTCATTGGGACTCATCTTCTGGCCGGTTGAGTAAGTTACTCCTTCTTAAATAATAGCGTAGCTACGATAATCAGAGTTGCTCCAATAACAAACTGAACGGTAGTCGTTTCATCAAAAAGCAATATGCCATACAGACTAGCTACTACTACTTCTAAATAAGCTAGGTAAGAAAGAGTGGAAGCGTGCATTTTTCGTAGTGCCTGAAAAAACATACCGAACGCTAGTACTCCAATAGAAACTGAAAATGTGAGAATTAATCCGTAGGTAGGCAAATCAATCTCGTTCAGATAAGGTAAAGCGAAAGGTAGAAAAATGAATCCCCCTAGGAAGTTTTGGAAAAAAACGGTTTCAAAGCCCGTATACTCCTGCGAGGTTCTTTTGAAGATAAGTACCGTAAATGCGTACAGCATTGACGAAAGCAGCATCGCACTCATCCCGACCAGGTCTTGTTCGCTAGTTGTCATCTGTTGATCAGAAAAAATGATAGCAATTCCTACTAAAGGTAGAAACAGCAAATACTGATTGCGCCTGGGAATAGATTCCTTTAGCCAGATACGGCTGTAAAGTACCGCGAATACCGGCCAAGTGTAGAAAATGACAATGGCGTTAACAATGCTGGTGTACGAATAACTGGCAATAAATAAGAGTAGTCGTCCTGCATTCAATAATGAACCAATCATCAGCCACCTCACCGAAGAGCGAAACAGCGGCCCCCGACGAATTAGCTTGAAGTAGCCAAACAGCAGTACCGTAGGAATTGCCATCCGGAAAGCGGTGAGCGCGATCGGAGGCAGGTCCATCGTCTTGATAAAAGCTCCGGCCGAACCAAGAATCAGAATAGCAAATACCGCCAGTAAGTAAGGGTTCATAAGCTTTCATTACGTGTTATAAACCGTTTAAGCCAACGTAACTGTATTACGTGCATTATCAGCGTGGCTTCTCTAAGTATACAGTCTAAGGGCACTGAATGCTGTGGTCAGTTTTTCGGAATAGAGTAAGGAGAGAAAATACCAGAGACACCATCCAAAGTACTACAGAGCTATAGACTGTCCATTCTAGCTTTGCATTGCTCATAAACAGAAAATGCCCGCCTTGTCCTAGTATTCTCATAATTAAATGGGTTAAACCTAGTAGTGAGGCTATTACCGCAACTACTCTTACTGAGGAACTACGTAATTGGAAATGAAGTGAGCTAAATGAGAAGGCAGCAAAAACTGGTACGTGAATATAAAAGGGAATATTGAGTAGCAACGTATTAGTCAAATGAAAAGCGCAGGCGCAGAGTAACCAAATACGCCACGAAAATGGCCCTCTTATAAGCCATAAAAAAGCCGACAGCTCAAAAACTACGGCTAGATAGTCCATAGCCTCGATGACCAATTTAGGCAAATAAAAAACCCAGTCAGCCAATAGTAGCTGTCTACCGTACCCGAAGTAGCCGCTGTAAAACCAGTTGAGAAAGCCACTAGTAGAAGTATCAAAATCAACCCAAACTAGCAGCTTCTCAAAACCTGCCGTAAACATTCCGAAGGATATGAAGATACCCAAGATTCCTAAACTAGAATTATGGAAAGGTAGCCTCCGGTCAGGTTTGAGGGCGTACATTGTTCCCCAATTAGAAAACGAAAAGCAGAGCAGTGTCAAAGGTAATAAGATGACATGGTCAATCTTACCAAAGCCGAAGGCAAATGTGTTAGCAAAAAAGTAGATTATAAGGAAAGTGAATCCCATCCATCGCGAGTAAAAGCCAACTGTAATCCCTACGCAACAAAGTACGATAAGTACTGATGCAAAAATAGGTATAAGAAACTAGAAAGGCGTAGTTTTGAGGTATGCGATACATCAAGGAAATAAGCGAAGCAGAGCGAGAGGCTCTACAAGCAGGCTACAAGCAAGGCAAAAGTC
>NZ_JBARYM010000293.1:0-11222 GCF_049647865.1 Tunicatimonas sp.
ATGCGAAGAGAGGAAGCACGATTAAAATTGAGCAGTAAAGATAATGCTTTTAACTACTTATTACTATGTTAGTTCTACTACCTGAATTAAAGAGTCGTTACGGGGTCAACCGTAGGTTTCTTCAAGACAAACCCAGCCTAAACATTCACCACCAAATGTTCATCTTCTAAGAAGGGAACCACATCATATTCATCTTTCTTCAAGCAAAAACGCATATCATCATCGGCCGACAGCTTATTGAGTCGTTGAGCGTGTGATGTTTGCGAAATAACCTCGTAAAGATCGTCTTGCGCATTTTCGTAAAGTAGCTGAGCTGCTAACGCTGAATCCCCTCTTATTTCAAAGTCATTGGTAAGTAGAGAAGTCAGTGCTCCGGCAAATAAGGTGTCTTCCAGATTCATCTGCCCCTTCCAGCCAGCACACAGTATTAGCGTATCTTCGTTTAACTCTTTAATTCGGTCAGCTAAAGCACTTAAGTTTAAGAAGGCGCCAATTAGTAAATGTTTTGCCGATCTAGATTTTTCAATAGCCAGCGTTCCATTCGTAGTGGTCATCGCTAATGACTTACCCTTCAAATCGCCGCTCATTACATCGTAAGGTGAGTTACCAAAATCAAAGCCTTCTACTTTCGCTCCGTCGCGTTCACCGGCTGAAAGGTAATCTAAACGCTGCAAAGCCACGCACCCCTCCACATAGGCAACGGGCATTAACCGGTTTAGTCCGTGAGCAAATGCAGTAATCATAGTGGAGGAAGCCCGTAGTACATCAACTACGACCGCCACTTTTTCTACAATGGAGTGCTGACGTAGTAATTCAGGAGTGAGGCAAACTTCTATTGTTTTCATATCAATTGGTAGTTGGAGTAACGAAAGGTGGTTTCATAATTTCGGCTTTGAGGCGACGGTTCCGAACACCCACGTAAATTGTGCTACCAGGTTTAGCCTGCGCTTTTTCTACGTAGCCCAAACCAATTCCTTTTTGTAGAGAAGGCGATTGAGAACCAGAAGTGACGCGACCAATTTTTTCATCTTGGTCATTAAATAGTTCGTAACCGGCTCGAGGAATGCCCCGATCCACCATCACTAAACCAATTAGTCTGTTATCTCCGCCAGATTCTTTTCTTCCTTGCAGAAATACCGAGTTGGTAAACTCTTTATTAAATTTAGTAACCCAACCTAAACCCGCTTCGATAGGGCAAGTAGCATCGTCGATATCATTACCGTAGAGGCAGTAGCCCATTTCTAGTCGCAGCGTATCGCGCGCGCCTAAACCGATGGGTTTAATATCAAATGACTCACCCGCCTCAAAGATTGCGTTCCATAACTTTTCAGCCTGATCGTTGGCTACGTACAACTCAAATCCACCAGCTCCAGTGTAGCCAGTGGCGGAGATAATTACATCATCTACCCCGCCGATGCTTCCTTGCTGAAATGTGTAGAATTTCATCTCCGATAAGTTTACGTCGGTGATGGATTGTAAGGTATCGGTTGCTTTTGGCCCCTGCACCGCAAGTAATGAGATTCGTTCGGAAGCATTTTCCATTTCCACTGATTCGGTATTGTAGTGCTCAATCCACTTCCAGTCTTTCTCAATATTAGAAGCGTTTACCACCAGCATATACTCCTCTTCGCCAAGGCGATATATCAGTAAATCATCTACTACCCCACCTTCCTCATTAGGCAGATAGCTATATTGAGCTTTACCGTCGAACAACTTAGTAGCATCGTTACTTGTAACCCGCTGAACTAAATTTAATGCTTTGGGGCCACGGATAAAAAACTCGCCCATGTGCGATACATCAAACACCCCCACACCTTGGCGAACAGCCAGGTGTTCTTCAATATCTGAACTGTAGCGAAGTGGCATTTGGTAACCGGCAAAAGGCACCATTTTCGCCCTTAGTTTTACGTGAGCATCGTGCAGAGCGACTTTTTTAAGATTTTCTTCCATAGTTAGGTAGTGAGCTACTGTCTCTATTATTTCTTGGGCAAAGGTAAAGAGAAAGGAGGAAAACACCCAAATAGAGTGACTGATAAGCGAAAAGCAAATGTTATTACAGCTTATAGTACAATACCGAAATGCTCCCGTAGTTTTTGATTGAATTCTTGAGCACTTTCAATTGGAGTTTCTGTTTTCTTACCACTCACTGTTTCAATAAAAGCTTTATCAGTTAATGTAATCCGCCCATCGGAGGTTAGCAATGAGCAGAGTTTACCCTGAGTGAAGGGTGATTCGGGAGATGTTTGGTGATAGTGGCACATTTCGGCAAACTCAGCAAGCGGCTGCGGGTCAGATTTAAATTTGTACATTTTAATATGCTCCCGCCGGTTGGTAGTTCGGCGCAGCAGTGTTTCCGCATCGCTAAGCTTCACCAGTTGATAATACGTACCATCTCGTGGCTGGTAATCTTCCGTACTCAGTTGTAGCGGTTCAGAAAAGTTGGTGCCAAAGCCCACGTCTACTAACCAGTCTTCCTCTAAATGCGCCACAATAGCCACATGACCAAAGTAGGGCGTAAATTGCTGCTTTGGTTGAGAAAATACACTACAGGTGATAAAGTGAGTAGAAAAGCCTAAATCTTGAAGTAGCTCATTGAACAAACCGTTCACCTCAAAGCAGAAACCCCCTCGCTTTCGCTGGACAATTTTATTATAAGACTGCCTCACATCAATGCGAATGTCCTGCTGCCGATGAATATCTAGATTTTCGAAAGGAATATGCAGCAAATGTGTACGCTGTAGGGCTTTTAGAGTAGCCGATGTAGGCTCCCGGGAGCCTACGTGGCCAATTCGGTTCAAATACGCTTCAGTATTCATGGCCGTTGGGCTAATCCTGATCGGCTGTCTCTTCCTTCTCTACCAGCTTAATTGATTCAGAGTTGATGCAAAAGCGCAGACCGCTGGGGGCAGGTCCATCAGAAAATACGTGGCCTAAGTGACCATCGCAAACATTGCACATTGCCTCTACTCGCACCATGCCGTATGTCGTATCTTTCTCGTACTTGATCGCATTATCTTTTACCGGTTCAGTAAAGCTAGGCCAGCCAGTGCCCGAATCAAATTTAAGATCTGAGTCAAATAACAGGGTATCGCAGCAAATGCAGGCGTATTTCCCCGGATCATGCGCACTACAGAGTTCTCCGGAAAAGGCTCGCTCGGTTCCTTTCTGGCGCGTAATTCGGTATTGCTCAGGAGTTAATTGCTCCTGCCATTCCTCTTCCGTTTTTTCTACCCGCCGGTCTGGCGCAGGGCTTCCATTATTGGCGTATTTTATAACATCATTCCAGTTCATATTTTTAGATTTTAATTGCTAGATGTATAACGGGTTAAGTACGCTAGGTGTTCTTAGTAGGAGAGACTTCTCGCTCGATTATCAGTCACAGAAATAGAGATATTCACTAACTTAACCTCTCCATAACAATACGATCTCAATAAAACATGCCAAACCTACTGATAGAAGCCGATCAAATAGAAGTGAAGATCAGATCTAATATTGTAGTTCAAAACATCAGCTTCGCAATCTGTGAAGGAGAAGCTTGGGCAATTACTGGCTCGGCTGGTAGTGGGAAAACTACATTGGTTAATGTAATCCGGGGTCGTCAGCCAATTTCTGCAGGCAGCATTACTAGTCACTTGAGTCCGACTGACCGAGTGGTGATGGTAGAGCAGCAGCATACGTACCGAAACCAAACCGATACGTCTTCCACTTACTACCAAGCGCGTTTTAACAGCATGGATTCTGAAGATTTTCCTTCGGTAGAAGAGGAGTTACGTACGAGCGTAGCTAAGGAAGGTGCTGAGCCGTCAGATGAGAAGATTGGCAGTGTTCTACAATTATTACAAATCAACCACCTGCGAAACTCTCGCTTAATTCAGCTTTCTAACGGAGAAAATAAGCGGTTTCAGTTAGCCAAGGCGCTGGTGCAGCAACCCAAAGTATTAATTTTGGATAGCCCATTTATTGGCTTAGATCAAGGCGCTCGCCAGATTTTGCACAACGTTATTAACCAGTTGATCTCCAGCCAAATCACTATTATTCTAATCACCACTCCCCATGAAATCCCCGATAGTATTACCCGGGTGCTGGAGTTGCAAAAAGACCATTCCGCCCGGGTTGCGTCCCGCGCTTCGTTTATAGCCCGACAACAAACTGAGCCGATAGATGCAGCAAAAGTTGAGAATGGCATTCACCAAAAGCTACTTAAACTGAAATCTTCTGCATCCGACGGCTCATTTGACGTGGCGATCAAAATGCAGGATGTAAGTGTGCACTACGGGGGTAAAGCCATACTGGACGGCGTAAACTGGCAAGTAAATCGGGGCGATAAGTGGGCGCTTTCGGGACCGAACGGGGCGGGAAAATCCACCTTGCTCAGCCTTATCTACGGAGATAATCCGCAGGCCTACGCTAATCAAATCTACTTGTTTGACCGGAAGCGAGGTAGTGGTGAAACGATTTGGGATATCAAGCAAAAGATTGGCTATATCTCTCCCGAACTTCATCTTTACTTCAACCGCCGGCTACCTTGCTTTGCGGCCGTATCCTCGGGTTTTACCGACACTTTGGTCAGTAGTAAAACTCTTTCTAGCGAACAGAAAACTACAGTAGGGCAGTGGCTAGATGTATTTGCTCTTTCTCATCACAGAGAAAAACCACTGATTGAGTTACCCCTTAGTGAGCAGCGATTGGTGCTACTAGCTAGAGCGTTAGTTAAAAATCCTCCGGTTTTACTGTTGGATGAACCTTGCCAGGGATTGGATGCTCAACAAACCCAAAGATTCAATGCACTAGTAGACATTATTTGTCAACATTTCGATAAAACGCTAATATACGTCTCTCACTATTCTCAAAATACCCCTTCTTGTGTAAACCAGCGATTGTTCTTAGAGAAGGGAAAAGCTAGAGTAGAATTAGCTTAAGAGTTTCTAATCATTTACCATTTATCCAATCCTAGAAGCTTTCGGCCTAACTGAGACAATTCGGCGGTTTCGTATTTGTTTTGTTCCCAACCTCGGGGGTCACCCGGAAAAGCGTAGCCTTCGGGGGCGCGGCGTTCTTGCCAGGAGAAAATACGCCACTGCCGTAGCTCTTCATTCTCTTCTTCGGCTGGCATCATGGAGATGTACTGAGCAATTCGCACTTTATCTTTACTATTATTTGGGCGGATGCCGTGAGGTTCGGTGCTATTAAAGATCAGTAGATCACCCGCTTGTAGTGGCACTTTCACAATGTCAAACCCGCTGACATCCGGTTTAAAATGATCGCGGTCGGTGGGTTGGGTAAGCTTCCAAGTATCGTAGGTTCGGTACAGTTCGGGCACGCACTGAAAGCCTCCCATGGTTGAATCGGTTTGGTCGGCTAGTGCCAGCACTCCCTGTACGTTTTGTGGTTTGGTTTCCGGGTCGTAATCCCAGTGGATAAAGCCCTTATTTTCAAAACCAGGCCGATTGGGAAAATTCAGGTTCGCTCGGTCAATGGTTACCCACAGCTTGTCGGTTCCCCAAATATCGGAGAATGCTTGATGCACCTTGGGGTGCTGCCGATTGTCCCACAAGTATTGATGATTGTACACTTCCACCATACCGGTGTTGGTAAGTTCCTTCATTTTCATTTCGGCCCGGGGCGGGGCGTACCAAGTTTCGGGGTTGTTCGAATCTTTCTCTTCAAATTCCCACAGGAAGTTCGCTAGCCGCTCCGCTTGTTCTCGCGGTACTGCGTCTTTAATCACTACGTAGCCGTTCTCAATCCAGAATTGCCAATCTTCTTCGCTGAGTACTTGCAGAGGTTTACCGTTGCTGCGGTCGTTCAGTTTGATCTGACTGCTGATAGCAGTAGAAGGATTACCTGGAATATCTTGGTGGGCGTTCATGGTATTATAGTACTTAGTGCTACGGTATTCCTGTATAAGTTATACAATTTTGAACATTATTGATAGTTTATTTTTTGCTTAGCTGATAAATCACTTTACCATAAGCACTATACCATTTTGATTTAGTATTCATATAAACTACATTTAGGAAATATAATAGAACTATGGCGAAAATTCAGTTAGGTGAGTTTGAGGAGATTGTGCTGCTAACCGTGGCGGTGCTGTACGATGAAGCCTACGGAGTAGCGATTAAGCGGGAAATTGAGGAACGGCTAAACCGTTCAGTCAGCGTGGGTGCATTGCAATCTGCATTGCGGCGGATGGAAACTAAAGGATTTTTGGAATCCCGCTTGGGTGAAGCAACTAAGGTGCGAGGGGGTAAGCGTAAACGATTTTTTACGGTCACTCCCTACGGTAAGCAAGCACTAACTCAGGCGCGAGATGCCCGCCTCCAACTATGGCAAGCCATTCCGCAGGTTGGGTGGGAGAGTATTTGAATCGTATGAACGGAGCTTCTAGTTCAAAGAAATTTTTCAACGAATGCAAAAATCTTGTCAATCTACCTAATCCTATGAATCCTGATTCAGACCGTTTGCCACCCCACTGGGTACAACGTTTTTTTCAATGGTTCTGCCATCCGGCCTACTACGAAGATTTAGCGGGTGATTTGGCGGAATTATATGATGAGCATATCCAGCAATCAGGAGCTAGAAAAGCGCGGTGGAAATACGTACGCGACGTATTGCTCTTGTTTCGCCCCTCCATTATTCGCCCGCTTCCTATTTATTCTATTCTAATCCAACCTGCCATGTTTCGCAACTACCTCAAAGTTAGCTTACGTAACCTGTGGAAGTACAAAAGCTACGCGCTACTTAATGTTTTTGGTCTTGCTATCGGTATTGCCGCCGCTATTGTTCTGTTTCTCATCGTCCGCTACGAACAGTCGTTTGATACCTTTCATGCCGAGCACGAACGGGTGTATCGCTTAGGGCAACAGGAAACTAAAAATGGCGAACCAAACACCTACGATGCCACTCCGGTTCCGGTCGTTCCTACGCTGCTAGAAGAAATTCCTGAGGTAGCAAGCGGTACCCGCTACTTTGCCCCAGAAAATGTCCGGTTACGCTACCAAGGCAGCGTAGTAAATCCACTGGTGCATTTCGTAGACTCAGGATTTGTGGATGTATTCACGTTTAAGGTAGTAGCGGGTGATCTACAACGTACCCTGAAAAGTGAGAATCATATCGCCCTAACCCAGTCGGTAGCTGAGAAGCTATTCGGAGAAACCGATCCGATAGGAAAGACGCTAGTAGTAGTCAACAGTGATCAGCAATTCATAGTTGAAGCCGTATTAGAAAACCCACCCGCTAATTCTTCCTTACAATTTGAGGCACTGCTGCCCTGGAATAACGCTCCCGACTGGGTAACCAAAGAAGCTACTTGGGAAGATACTTTTATGACCTCCTTCATAAAACTAAACAAAGGGACTGATACGGCGGAACTATCCGAAAAGCTGTTAGCATTTAAAGATCGTCATTATGTAAGTGAGCGAACTGCTAACTTACAGATCCATTTGCGTCCGCTCGCTGAACTTCGGCCTTTCGATACCAAGAACAAACCAGTCATTGTTCTACTCAGTATTATTGCGGCTATCACGCTGATTATTGCCAGTGTCAATTTCACTAATCTGGCTACCGCCCAGTCGCTGCTGCGAACGAAGGAGATTGGACTTAGAAAAGCCGTCGGCTCCCTTCGTAGTCAATTAGTAACCCAATTTTTGGTGGAGTCGGTAGTTACCTGTTTGTTTGCCTTGGTGGTGGGGATACTGCTGGTACACCTAATTTTGCCGCGCTTTAATCAGTACTTTGATCTGACTTTAACTTTCCGCTACTGGCAAAATTTGCCGTTGTTGGGGGTACTATTGGCTATTGGCCTTATCACTGGTTTACTCGCTGGAGCTTACCCGGCAGCGTTCGTTTCTCGCTTGTCGCCAATCACCTCGCTGAGGGGGCAGAGTAATTTCCGCTCGTCCGGGCGATTCTTTCAGCGCGGATTGATCGTAGTGCAGTACGCGGCTTCTATTCTGTTGATTGCCGGAACGCTAATCATCTGGCGACAGATTCAGTTTATGAAATCTCAGGATTTGCAGTTTGATGAAGAGAATGTAGTGGCTCTTTCATTGAGATATGATAACTACGATTTCCAGAGCGAAGAACAGGCTACGTCAGCAATCAAGACAATGATAGATCGGTTAGAGAATGAAAGTGTTGTTACTGATCTAACATTTGCGGAAAAAATGCCCGGACGTTTTAATTACTACTCAGCTGATTTCCGTGACAGTGAATTACCTAATGAAGAGCCAACTAATCTCCGTTGGGTGATAGTAGGTAATAAGTACTTTGAAACGTTAGCCATAGATTTGGTAGCGGGACGCGCCTTTTCCGCCGCCCTCCCTTCCGATAGCAACGCGGTGATTATCAATGAAACCGCTGCCCAAGCGTTGGGGTGGCAAGATGTGCAAGACAAATACCTTGTAAATAGCGATGGCGAACAGCTTCCCGTGGTAGGCATGGTACGCGATTATCACTACCAATCGTTGCAAGATCGTATTCAGCCCATGCTTCACTACTACTACCCCGGTGATGAATACTACTACGGAGAGATTGCGGTTCGCTTACAACCCGGTCGCACCGCCGAGGGCTTGGAAGTGCTAGAATCCGCCTACCAGTCGCTCGATCCCTTTGAGCCGTTTAGTTACTACTTTCTGGATGAAGAATTTGATAAAATGTACCGGGCGCAGGAACGGCTAGGGCTAACCGCTTCCCTATTTGCCGGTATTGCGGTGGTGTTAGCATCATTAGGACTACTAGGATTGGCTGCTTTCGCTACCCGCCAACGTCGTAAAGAAGTAGGAGTACGCAAGGTGTTGGGGGCATCCGTCGCGCAAATTATTCTGTTACTTTCCCGAAGCTTCGCCGGGCTGGTTGTGATCGCTTTTGTAGTGGCTTGTCCGCTGGTATACTACGGGGCCAACCAGTTCTTGCAAGACTTCGCCTACCGCATCAGTTTGGAAGCCGATGTATTCCTAATTGCTGGAATGATCGCCTTCGTAATTGCCGGAATCAGCATAAGTCTACAAGCCTTCCGGGCCGCCTCGGTCAATCCAGTCAACTCGCTGCGGGATGAGTAACTTCCAACCGAATACCGTCATTCCGAACGAACGATAGTGAGTGACGGAATCTCTCGCAATAATGGAATTAGCCTCTTTCAATGGGGGAGATTCCTTCGCTCGTTGTCACTCACTCGAAATGACGTTAAAAATAATATAACGAAAACAATGATAATCGTCTTGCTCTCTATACTCCTGTTCGCCGAGGTTGTCTCCGGTCAGATCGTTAGCGGAGTAGTACTGGACTCAGCTACACAAGAGCCGATGGTTTATGTACACATTGGGGTTTTGCGGATGGGGGTTTCAAGAGTAAGTCGGATGTATTGGCCGAAAACAAAGTACGATCTCGCGGAAGATTACTTTTAGACCTACGGTGAGCTAATAAAAATGCTAAGCTTAGATAACCTTCGGAGAGTGCTATTTCAGCCATCGCAGGTCAAACACAAAACCAGGTAGCACATCTTCGCCTGATAGTGTCCGGTCGTAGCTGTTAAGTATCTCCGGCGGGGCTTGCCCCGTGCGGTAAATGAATGTTTTGTCTTCTATTGGATAGAATAACCAACCTAAGCGACAGCCATTGTCCATCCACTCCTGCATTTTTGCTTGTATAGTCTTTAGTAGATCAGAAGGGGACATGAGTTCAACCACAAAATCAGGGCATAATGGCACAAACTTGGCCTGCTGTTCCTCAGTGAGTGCCTCCCAACGCGATCTCTCTAACCAAGAAGCATCAGGCGAACGGGTAGCTCCATTGGGTAGAATAAATCCGGTAGAGGAATCAAATACTTTTCCTAGTTGCCTCTGACGATTCCATAATTTCAAATCAGCAACTAGCTCGCCGTTCTTATCGCCAGTAATTCCTCCAGTGGGAGCCATAATAATAATTTCTCCATTAGCATTTCTCTCAAAACGTAGGTCGCGATTCTCTTGGCAGAGCGCAAAGAATTCATCATTAGTAAGCGAAAGGCTTGGTGGTAACTTAATTTCGTATTTCTCCATGATAAAGAAGTTAAGAATTCTCAGGCAGAATTACGATCAAACTACGTCTTCATATTTTGATCAAAGCCCTGCCCGTCGTCTAACTTCAGCATATCGCCCGGACTTTCGCAGATAATCGCCCGATTGCCTAAAATTCCAATGGGGGTGCGGAGCAATTCAGGATTGTGCCGGATTGCTTGTAGCCAATCTTCTACGGATAAATTTACATCATCGTACTTATCTTTGTATATATCGGCTCGGCGATCGATAACATCTTCAACGCTCACTCCCAAATTATCCAGTAATTGGGCCATCTGTCGCTCGTTGAGAGGGGTTTTAGAAATATCTATTTCGTTTACGTGTTGAGCAATTTGTTTAGCGTAGGCTAGAGCTTCGCGGTTACCACGCTCCTCAAAATTATAAATGATAACAACTTCTTTCGGATTCCATTCCATAGTAAAAAATGTTACAGGTTTAGTGGGTTGCAGATTGATTATATTCGTAGCCTGCAACTTTTAAACTGTGAAACTCTTCTGATTGAGAAAAGTTAGTGACTGTTTGCGTTATTTATGTAATAGCACTCAAGCGGCGTAGGAAATGCTATAATTTTTCAGTATTACCAAGCGAACCCCACTGAAAGTATAATCGGACTAAATTCCGTTAGATAGGCCTGGTCAGACCGGTAGATAGGTTAATAATTTTAATCTGATATTCTCATTTCAATCCGTCTGGAGAATTTATAAATTGCGTAGATGGAAAAATTCGTTGTTTCGGCCCGAAAGTATCGCCCGACAGGTTTTGAACAAGTTGTCGGACAGGAACATATTACTACGACGTTGCAGAACGCCATTGACCAGAACCAATTGGCGCAGGCCCTGCTATTTTGTGGTCCCCGGGGAGTAGGAAAAACTACCTGTGCTCGAATTGTGGCCCGAAAAATAAACGACTTCAATGAAGAATCTTCTGCCAATGCCCTTAATATCTACGAGTTAGATGCTGCTTCTAATAATTCTGTAGAAGACATCCGCAACTTAATTGATCAAGTGCGGTACCCACCCCAGCAGGGAAAGTTTAAAGTGTACATTATTGATGAGGTGCACATGCTATCTAACCAAGCATTTAATGCCTTTCTGAAAACGCTAGAAGAACCGCCGCCCTACGCCATTTTCATTATGGCTACCACCGAAAAGCATAAAGTAATCCCAA
>NZ_JBARYM010000294.1:0-5331 GCF_049647865.1 Tunicatimonas sp.
AGATAGAGGTTGTCCATCCTTTAACAGGTCAGAAGCTCTTTCAATTGAATTATTATGTTTCGTTATAGTCTTCCATTTTTTTAGTTGCCAATAATTGCATAATGGCAATGAATCACCGTTATTTTGCTTATGTCTTGAATTCAGAGGTGGTGAAGAATAGCGTAGGCATCATGATATGCACAATAGGGAAGGAGCCTGACTGTTGTTAGCCTGTACGTGTTCATCTATTTGCCAAGATACCATTCGGTAGTGATAAAAAGAAAAATAACCGATGAATTAAACATTTGTTAATCGCTTATTGTGCTCTGCTTTATTCCTTTACAATGTTAAATTCTACCCGGCGGTTAAGCGTTTTATCTTCGTCATTAACTTCTTCTACAATAGGTCGGGAGCTGCCGTAGCCAATCGCCTCAATACGAGAGTCTTCAATTTTACTAAAGCTTACTAAGTATTCTTTGATAGCATCAGCGCGGTTTTGCGATAGCTGCAAATTCAACTTCGGGTCGCCATCAGAATCGGTGTGGCCTTCAATACGAAGTTTTGTGTAGGGATTATCTAGTAGAAAGTCAGCAATTTTATTTAAGTCGCCGTACATCTCAGTTTTAAGTTCGGCTTTTCCGTTGTCAAATTCTAGGTTCTGAAATTTTAAGCGACTGGTAATTGGGTCGGTTTCAAAATTAAATTCTTGGTCTCCCGATAAGAAAAATATTTCTTCTAAGCGGAAAAAATGCTCCCCTTGAATTATGAGTAGATAGTTATTATTGTTAATCAACTCAAAGGAAAAGCTGCCATCTTTCTTTAAAAATTTAGGGGCAACTTCCCTTCCCTGATCCAGATCAATCACGGAAACAATCCCTTCATTAAACGGATCGCCAGTTTCCGAATTGGTAAGAATGCCTTTTATCTTAACGGTTGCTAGTGGCTGAGCTTCCATAGGTAGCGGAAATGAATAAAGATCCAGGTTGCCCATATTATTTTCTACTGAACGAGCGTAGTAAAGGTTCTGAGACAGAGCATCAATAGTGAAATAAAATTCACTACCGGCTCCATTCACTAACGGGCCCACATTCTTCGGTTCATTCCAAAGGTTGTGCTCCTGATACGATTTATAAATATAATATTCACCGAAGTTGAGCAAATGACCATTTGAGCTAAAGTACAGCACCTGATGTTTAGGGTGAAAGAAAGGGCTTACTTCACTGCCCCGAGTGTTGATAGTTGGTCCAATATTGCGCGCTGGTACCCAGTTGGTTTGTTCATCTTTGTACGTGTAGTAAATATCCGACAGCCCAAATCCACCCAAACGGTCCGAAGAAAAGTAGAGCGTATCGCCTCCGGGTGAGAGAGAAGGGTGAGAGTCCCAGTAAGGGCTATTGATAGATGCTCCTAAGTTTAAAGGGGTGTTCCACTTACCTTCATTATCACGATAAGCGATGTACAAATCGCAATTTCCTAAGCCATCGGGGGCCAAACAGCGAGAGAAAAATAGCGTTGTCCCATCAGCACTGAGGCAGGCCGAGCCCTCGTTATACGGGGAGTTAATATTTTCTAGCGGAACCGCGTCCATCCAGTTGCCATTTTCATTCTGGCTAAGCATTAGGTCTTCGTTATCGTACGTTTTAAACCCCCGTTCTAGCTTATTTCTTTTAGATGTAAAAAGCATCACGTCGTTGCTCGCACTCAGGGAAGGGCCGTAATCGCCCGAAGCAGAATTGATGCCTTTGCCCATGTTCAAATACACCCCACGGGGCGGGCGTAGTGTGTCAATTTCCTTGCGGTATTCTACCAATTCATAGTAGTATTCCAGCGGTACATAGTCTTCCTTTTGCTCGAGCTGGAATTGTTCTAGGTTTTTACGAGCCATTTTAGCTGCTAACCCATCGGTATAATGTTTTAATACCAGCTTATAAAGCCCCACTGCTGCAACAGTATCATTTTGAGCTTCTTCTAACTTGGCTAACTGCCAGAGTAGTTGGTTATCTTTAAAGAAATTTTGAACCCCAAAGTTTCGGACGTACTGGTATAACTGCGGATACCATTTGGCGGTGTCTTTTGCTTGGGCAGCTTTACGAATGCTTTGCAATTTCCGCTGATGTTGGTAGTAAGGCAGCTTATGTAAGTTCGGGAAAGAAAATAAATCCAGCATTTTAGCCGAGACTGCGCTTTTGGCAGTATCTTGCAGCGTAAACGGGCTCTGAGCCGGTTTTATCTGGGCTAGGCTTACTGTACAGGTAAGTACCGCACTATATAGCAGTAGTAATCTTCGCATGGGTATGTTAATCCCCTATGAATCAGCAACTAACGTGCAAAATAAGCAGAGGTGTAAGATTTGGTCTGAGTTAATGCTAAAACCAGAAAAAAAATAGCGTAATCTTACTCTCAATTTTATTATAACATTAGGCTGGCATAAGGATTGACATAGTAGTGACCTACAACAAATTTTGAGAAAGCATTAAATACCTGTCAGCTTGACAGGAAAACAGCGCGTATGAATATAAATTCAGCTTTTAACCAACTTTTTACTCAGGATTTTGACGAAGAAGCCGACGATCTTATACAATTGGTAACCGCCGAAGAAGAGGAAGAGGATAAGGAGATTGAATTTCTAACCGAACTGTCGGTGTTGCCTATTCGCAACACCGTATTATTCCCCGGAGTAGTGATTCCGATCACTGTAGGGCGAAAAAAGTCAATTAAGGTAGTGAAGCACGCCTATAACGAGGGTACCCACCTCATTGGAGTAATTGCTCAAAAAGATAACCAAGCAGAGGACCCGGATACCAGCGAGGTATATAAAGTAGGGACTGTAGCTAAAATCATAAAGGTGCTCGTCTTACCCGATGGAAACACCACGATTATTATTCAGGGAAAAAAACGGTTTAAGGTAAAATCTTTTGTCCGAGATGAGCCGTATATGGTAGCCGACGTTAAGTATCTGGAAGAGAAGTTTCCTACTCGACAGACCAAGGAATTAACTGCGCTGGTGCAGTCGCTGAAAGAAGCGGCGGCTAAAATATTACGGCTGAACCCGGAAATTCCGCAGGAGGCTCAGCAAGCATTAGATAATATTGATAGCCCCGGCTTTCTAACGCACTTTTTGTCTTCCAATATTAATGTAGAGGTAAAAGATAAACAGCGGTTACTGGAGATTAATAATGGCAAAGAGCGAGCGAAGCTACTACTGGAGTACATGCTCAAGGATATTCAATTGTTAGAAATTCGTCACGAAATTCATAGCAAGGTTCACTCCGATATTGACCAGCAGCAGCGGGATTACTTTTTGCGACAGCAGATGAAGGTGCTGCAAGATGAGCTAGGCGATGGTGGTACCGATCAGGAAGTGGAGAAGATGCGGCTCCGAGGCGAGAAGAAGAAGTGGCCCAAAGCGGTAGCCGAGCATTTCAATAAAGAATTAGAGAAGCTACTGAGAATGAACCCCGCCGCCGCCGAGTATCCGCTCACGTTCAACTATGCCGAATTTCTGCTGGATTTGCCTTGGCAAGACTATACCGAAGACAACTTCGATCTGAAACACGCCCAGCGTATTCTAGACCGCGACCACTATGGATTAGACAAAGTAAAAGACCGGATTATTGAGTACTTAGCGGTATTAAAGCTGAAAAATAATATGAAAGGGCCCATTTTGTGTCTGTACGGCCCTCCGGGAGTAGGAAAGACTTCATTAGGTAAATCCATCGCCTCGGCTTTGAGTCGGAAGTACGCTCGTATTTCGCTGGGAGGAGTAAGCGATGAAGCAGAAATACGGGGGCACCGTAAGACTTATATCGGTGCAATGCCCGGAAAGATTATTCAGAATATTAAAAAGGCAAAATCAGCCAATCCGGTATTTATCTTGGATGAAATAGATAAAGTACGATCTGACTTTCGGGGCGACCCATCTTCAGCTCTACTAGAAGTGCTTGATCCTGAGCAGAACAGTGCGTTTCTAGATAACTATCTGGAAGTAGATTACGATCTTTCCAATGTGCTATTCGTCGCCACCGCTAATTCCTTAGATTCAATTCATCCGGCCCTGCGCGACCGTATGGAAATTATCGATATTTCGGGATATACGCTGGAAGAAAAAGTAGAGATTGCTAAACGCCATTTAATTCCCAAACAGCGGAAGGAGCACGGACTAACCGGCAAAGAAATTTCTTTTGACAAAAATGCCGTTGTTCGTATAGTGGAAGATTACACTCGTGAGTCGGGGGTGCGAAACCTAGAGCGTAAGTTGGCTGCCGTTATTCGTAATGTAGCGAAATCAGTAGCGATGGAGGAAGAATATTCCAAAAAAATTACCGAAGCTGAAGTACGCCGTATACTGGGGGCCCCAGTATTTGATAAAGAGAATTACCAGGATAATAATACACCGGGAGTAGTAACCGGATTAGCCTGGACCCAAGCGGGGGGTGAGATATTATTTATCGAAAGTAGTTTAAGCCGGGGCAAGGGAAAACTAACGCTTTCGGGACAACTTGGCGACGTGATGAAGGAATCAGCCATGACTGCACTTTCGTACTTAAAATCGAAAGCCGAGCAGTTAGGTATACATTATAAAGTATTTGAAAACTACGATTTGCACGTGCATGTGCCCGCCGGTGCGGTACCGAAAGATGGGCCTTCCGCCGGAATTACAATGCTTACCGCCATGGCTTCGGTCTATACTCAACGTAAAGTAAAAGCCAAAGTAGCTATGACGGGCGAAATCACGTTACGCGGAAAAGTAATGCCAGTGGGGGGGATTAAAGAAAAAATTCTGGCGGCACGACGGGCCGGGATTAAAGAAATTATTCTTTGTCAGAAGAACCGGAAGGATATTGAAGAGATTGACGCTCGCTATGTGAAAGGTTTGAAGGTACACTTTGTAGATACGGTAAGTGAAGTGCTGGATTTAGCTTTACTCAAAACCAAAGTAGAGGAACCACTGGAGTTTGTTATGGATTAATTTATGAGTCGTTAATATGGAGAAAATATAGTTGAACTATGGGTTTGAAGACATCAGTTTCACCTACTAATATACAGTCTCAGATTAATAGCTCTAATACTTTTCAATTCTCTACTGCCAATTCATAAGAAGAATTAAGTCCGTAGCTATCTGTCTTAAGATCAGGGTTTTGCCGTGTTATTGTAGGCCCTTTATTACTTTTACGATATGAAACTACGAATTCAAGGAAACAGTCTTCGGTTGCGGTTAACCCAGGCTGAAGTAAATCGAATCGGCGAGGGAAAACCAGTGCAAGAGGTGATGAACATTGGAGGAGAAAATCCAGCGTTCTCCTACAGTTTATCAATTCATACCGATCAGCAGCCCGTAGTGGTAGCTTATCA
>NZ_JBARYM010000295.1:0-3924 GCF_049647865.1 Tunicatimonas sp.
GTGATTTTGATTACGGCCTACGGTGATGTAGATATGGCCGTGCGAGCAATCAAAGAGGGAGCTACCGACTTTGTGCTCAAACCCTGGAATAACGAAAAGCTACTTGCCACCGTAATGGCCGCCCTTCGACTGCGGGCCACCAAATCGGAAGTGAATCAGTTACGCTCTCAGCAGGAAATTCTTACCGCTGACCTCAACCATAAGTTTCAAGATATTATTGGAAGTAGCCCTTCCATGCAACGGGTGTTTGAAACCATCGAGCAGGTGGCCAAAACCGACGCTAACGTATTAATACTGGGTGAGAACGGAACCGGAAAAGAAGTGATTGCCCGGGCTATCCACCGTCGTTCCGAACGAACTAAAAATGTCTTTATCAATGTAGATTTGGGAGCCGTAACCGAATCATTGTTCGAAAGTGAGTTGTTCGGTCATATGAAAGGGTCTTTCACAGACGCCAAGCAAGACCGAGTAGGCCGCTTTGAAGCTGCATCGGAAGGAACCCTCTTTTTAGATGAGATTGGGAACCTCTCGCTACCGCTGCAAGCTAAATTACTAACCGCCCTCCAAAATAAGCGAGTAACCCCAGTAGGCTCTAATAAGGTAATTGATGTAGATGTGCGCTTCATCTGCGCGACCAATATGCCACTGTACGAAATGGTACAGAACAATGAGTTTCGGCAAGATTTACTGTATCGGATTAATACCATAGAGATTAATTTGCCGCCCCTGCGCGAGCGCGTTGAAGACTTAGAGCCACTCGCTACCCATTTCTTGGCTATGTACTCTAAAAAGTACAATAAAGCTATTCACTCTATTAGTGCTAGTGCTATTAAACGAATGCAGAAATACCACTGGCCCGGTAATGTGCGGGAGCTGCAACACTCGGTAGAGCGGGCGGTAATTCTTAGTAATAAACCTACCTTACAACCGGAAGATTTCTTCTTCAACGCTGATAATGCCCGGCAGGGTAAAGATCAGGATGAGCTTCATCTGGAAAAGTATGATCTGGAAGAAGTAGAAAAACTCTTAATCCGCAAGGTTTTGAAAAAACACGGCGGCAATATTTCTAAGGCGGCCGGAGACTTAGGTTTAACCCGAGCTTCGCTGTACCGGAGGTTAGAAAAATATGATATTTAACCGATTTGAGTGGACGCTGTTAGTACGCATAATTTTGCTGGCAGCCAGTATGCTGCTCTGCCTTTACTTTGTGTTTTATACGGAACGCTACGTAAGCGGAGTGATTATATCGCTATTAGTG
The DNA here is from genome assembly GCF_049647865.1 of Tunicatimonas sp. Taxonomy (NCBI): domain Bacteria; kingdom Pseudomonadati; phylum Bacteroidota; class Cytophagia; order Cytophagales; family Catalimonadaceae; genus Tunicatimonas; species Tunicatimonas sp. The sequence continues at coordinate 1,259 of NZ_JBARYM010000295.1, forward strand.
ATCTACCAGATCTACGAACTGTACCAGTACGTGCTGGAGGCGAATCGTAAACTCACTCGCTTTTTAGAAGCGGTTAAGTATTCGGATTTTACCGCTGGTTTTAATCGAGATAGCCAGCTGGGGGAGAGCTTTCGCGACCTGAATCGGATGTTTAACGAAGTGTTTGACGCTTTTCGCAAAGCCCGCGCCGAGAAGGAAGAACACTGGCAGTACCTGAAAACAGTAGTACAGCACGTAAACGTTGGGTTGCTATCTTACGATGAATCCGGTAATATTGAATTGCTGAACAACACTGCCCGACGGTACCTAAAGGCCCACCAAATGACCAAAATTCGGGAGCTGGCGAAGATTAACCCTGAGCTGTACAATATTATTCTTAATCTACCGACCGGTTCTAAGACGTTAATTAAGCCGAGCGTCGATCTTCACTTGTCTATTAACGCTACTGAACTTCGTCTGCGGGGCAGCTCCTACAAGCTTGTTTCTATTCAGAATATTTTATCGGAATTGCAGCAACAAGAGATTGAAGCCTGGCAGAATTTGACCAAAGTGCTACGGCACGAAATTATGAACTCCATTACTCCGATTGCTTCACTAGCGGGTACTGCCATTGATATCATTCAGGAAGATGTAGTACGTCAAAATGGCTCCATTATTTTTGATCAGGAGGCCTACGATGATATTAGTATGAGCCTGCGAACGATTGAGAACCGAAGCAAGGGGCTAGTGACCTTTGTAGAAGCCTATCGTAATTTTACCAATATTCCTCAACCGGACTTTGAACGCGTTAAAATTCAAGACCTTATTGAAGAAGTGGTTAAGCTTATTGAGGCTGGAGTGGCTCACGATCGGGTAAATATTGACGTACGTGTACCCTCTAATCTGATTGTCCGTGTTGATAGCAAGCTGATTGAAATGGTACTTATCAATATTCTGAAAAACGCAGCGGAAGCGTTGAATGATGTGGAAGAGCCCATCATTGAAATTTCGGCTTATGCCGATCATGAACAACGGGTTTTTATTGATGTCACCGATAATGGCTCCGGTATTGAACCTGAAGCTTTGGAAAGAATTTTTATTCCGTTTTATACTACCAAGCGCGATGGCTCCGGCATCGGCCTAAGCCTCTCCCAACGTATTATGCAAATGCACCAGGGTAACCTGACTGCAACTTCAGAGGTAGGTAAGGGTACTACGTTTACGTTGCAGATGTGAAACAAAGGAAATGATGTGTGAAAAAGGATTATTTTACTCGTAAATATTGCTGCGGTGGCCTAGATCAATAACATCTATCAGAAGGACTTTATCCGTAATCTCGTATATGATCCGGTAATCAGCTACGCGAATACTATACATCTTTTTCGCGTACTTCTTCAATTTCTCTAAATGCCTGATCAGCATCTACAAACTCCTGAGGTGTCTGTTTGGCCTTATCATAGAGGTAGATGTCTTCTAAGTCCTCTAGTTTCTGAAGAATATCCTCAAATTCTTTCACCGGAACTATCACTGATATTCTTTCTCCTTTACTATCAGTAATATATTGATGATGTAACATTAGCATGATTCTTCTTATTTAGATTCACTACCGAGAGACAGTCTTCTTTTAAGCTATTTACGGACAAGTAGTGAGTTCGTTTAAACAAAAAAAGCAACCTATTGGCTGCTTATTCATAGACACACTGCTGTTTTACCAATTTATGAAGCCTTCTCTAAGGAGTTTTCCATATACTTCACTGCCTGTTTAGTAGGCTTTTCAATAGGCTTCACTGAATACGTAGGGCACATTTGGGTGTAGCAACCCGTTAGGGAGAAGATCATAGCACCCGCCACAATTGTCAAAAGTTTCCTCTTCATAACACTGTTTTTATTTCAAATGTAATAGTATTCTTAAAATAATTCAATAACACAACAGCGCGATTTATTACATGGCTGATGAAGTAGCCATAAAATACACGATCTGTCAAAGCTTCAATTTATCTGACGTGTTCGTTTTCGTACACCTTCATTTCAAAAACGGACGGTCAAAACTCAGTATAACCGCTATAATTGCACCCAAACGCCTAATTAGGGCTTGGCATATTTGTTGGCATATTATGTTTGTAGCCATACGTCTACCCAGTATACTACATCAACACTTGCCTCAGCTTTAATGTGAGATTGGTGAAATATATTTGATAATTAATATTAACTAACATCTTTATAACTACTATACTATGCTCAAACTTATTGATGTAGACAAATTTGTTCAGTCCCGGTTTAAGAAAACGTTTATTCTAAAGGGCATTGACCTGGAAGTGAAGGAAGGAGAGTTTATGACCATTATGGGACCTAGCGGAGCCGGAAAATCTACTTTACTTAATATCATCGGATTGCTTGATCCACCTTCGGCGGGCGAGTATTACTTGCGCGACCAGCCAGTGCACAAATTACGAGAACGCCAGCGCAGCGAGTTGCAGAAACACACCATTGGTTACGTATTTCAAGCCTACCACCTGATTGATGAACTAACCGTGTTTGAAAATATTGAAACGCCTTTACTATACCAGAATATAAAAGGCAAAGAACGCAAAGCCCGGGTGGCTGAACTGCTCGACCGCTTTCAGATGGTAGCCAAGAAAGATTTATTTCCCGAACAACTTTCGGGTGGGCAACAGCAACTGGTGGGG
>NZ_JBARYM010000296.1:0-1858 GCF_049647865.1 Tunicatimonas sp.
CTTCTTTATCATTGAAGTAGTAATGAATTAAAGAATCTTCGCCTAATGCCTGCGCTTGAAGAGCAGTTAGATTTACAAGAATTAGTACGGCAAAAGTTGCGAGTGATTTCATACCTTTAGCGATTTACATATCCTGAATAATGGTTTTTTTAGGAAAATAAATACTCCACATGCCTAATAGTGTTTCTTCGGTATCGGCAGGTAAACTAAGTGAAGTACGTAGCGAGTCGTTGAGCATAACCGGATGGGTGTAGAGCAGCGTATCTTCACCAATGCGCTGTACATTATTAATCAACTCCTGCCGCTGCTGCTGACTGTAGCGATAAGCCTCCAGGATTTGCTGTTCTTTTCCCGGTAGATCATTAGCCTGAGTAGACACTGGAATCCAATGAACGGTGGCATCGCCAGCAAAGGTGTGGACTGATTGGCTTTGTAAATAAGCCGTAAATTCAATTGCCGGTTTTTCTTCTTGGTACTGCTTTATTACGAGTGAAATCATCTGCTGAGCCATAGAACCACCTTGCCGGTAAGCTGCTTCAGTGATATCTTCGGGCATTACCCGCTTAGGCTCCCGCTGGGCCATTTCTTCCTGCACCGCTGTGGTATCTACCCGCTGCTCACCGGCATCACCACAAGCAAATAGCATTAAAGAAAGTAGTAGAACCAAAGATTGTAGTAAACTCATAACTGTAAAACTAGTAGCTAAAATAGTAACGGTTTATTCAGCGGTTAGTTAACCTGAATCAGTACATCACTCGGTTCAGTAGTCTCACCGAATGCTTCCAATGACAATCCAATGGACCGGGTATATTGAATAAAACTGGCTTCGTACGCCTTTTCTACCGCTACTAATAAACCGCCACTTGTTTGTGGGTCGCATAATAATGCCTTTTGCTCATCACTTATCGGACTGATCTTCGCCCCGTAGCTATCCCAGTTGCGCTGGGTTCCTCCCGGAATACTACCCTGGGCAATATACTGATCGATGCCTTCAAGACGACGTACTTTATCGTAATTAACAATCGCACTTACCTGACTACCTTCGCAGACTTCGGTCAGATGACCTAATAGACCAAACCCAGTGACATCGGTCATGGCCTTTACGTACGAGAGGCGGCCAAACTGCATTCCGACGTTATTCAGTTGCAGCATACTTTCTCGAGCAGTCTGAAAATCGGCCTCTTTCACTATCCCTTTTTTCTGAGCGGTAGTCAAGATACCCACTCCTAGCGGCTTAGTCAGAAAGAGCTTGCAATCAGGAGTAGCCTGGTCATTTCGTTTAACGTGTTCTAACAGAACTTGTCCGGTCACAGCCAATCCAAATATCGGTTCAGGAGCATCAATGCTGTGCCCTCCCGCTAGTGGAATATTGGCTTTACGACAAGCAGCCTTCGCTCCGGCAATCACTTGTTGGGCTACTTCCGCGGGAATCTTATCAATGGGCCAACCTAGAATTGCGACCGCCATGGTAGGTTTTCCACCCATCGCGTACACATCGCTCAGCGCGTTTACTGCAGCAATCTGCCCGAAGTCAAATGGATTGTCTACAATCGGGGTGAAGAAATCGGTAGTGCTGATGATTGCTTGCCCCTGCCCTACGTCGTACACCGCAGCATCGTCTTTGGTACTATTGCCGACAATCAGATTAGGATCATGAAAGTCGTCGTTGGAAGCTAAGATGCTCTCCAGTACTTTAGGAGATATTTTACAACCACAACCGGCTCCGTGGCTGTATTGGGTAAGGCGGATAGCATCGTTTTCCGGCATAATCAGATCGAAGTTAGGTTAGGGTGAAGATTATTGTTAGCAACAAACTTCCGAATTAGTTGGGCGTTTGTTGGTGGCTCGTCGGTTGGGC
>NZ_JBARYM010000297.1:0-8548 GCF_049647865.1 Tunicatimonas sp.
GGGCTGAAATGCAATATGTCCCCGATATGGAGGAGGTAATGTACAATACTCCACTAGTAGATCCGGGAGCAACCGTAGAGCTGACGTTTACCGCCCCGGAAAACCCCGACGAGTATCCGTTTGTCTGTACCTTCCCTGGCCACTGGCGCATTATGCAGGGCACGATGAAAGTGGTTAAACCTCAGGCGATTTAGCGTGAAACTGTATCAAACTCAATATCGACGATAGACATAAAATTTATGATCACTTTTGGTGTTAGCACTTGGCTTTGGACTTCTCCGTTTTCAACTGATACTATTAAGCTCTTTCCCAAGATCAAATCAATGGGGTATGATGCGGTGGAAATTCCGGTGGAATATCCCGAAATGATTGATGGGGCGAAAGTGAATGAGGCCTTAGAGGAACACGGTTTGGCCCCTATCATATGCGCGGCTTTTGGTCCAACCCGCGATCTCACCCACGATGACCCTGCGGTGCACCAGAACTGCTTTGACTATATTGAACAGTGTTTTGCACTCTGCAATCAGTGGGGGGCTTCTTTTGTGGCTGGTCCGATGTACTCGGCGGTGGGTAAAGCTCGCATGATTCCCGAGGAGCAGCGAAAAATGGAGTGGAACCGGGCAGTAGAGAATTTGCTTAAAGTCTGCCAAATGGCGCAAGAAAGTGGCTTGCAAATCGCTCTGGAGTCGTTAAACCGTTTTGAATCAGATTTGGTCAATACGGCGGCTGATCTCAACCGGTTGGTAGACGATATCAATCATCCGGCAGCGAAAATATTATTAGACGGATTTCACTTGAGCATTGAAGAGCCCGATTTGAAAAAGGCGTTTACATCCGTAGGCGATAGGCTTATTCACGTACAAGTATCAGAAAACTACCGGGGTACACCGGGAACGGGGCAGTTCCGCTGGGATGATCTGAAGGAAGGGTTAAAAGAAATCAACTACCAGGGATGTGTTTCTATTGAGAGCTTTACTCCTGAAAGTAAGGAACTGGCTGGCGCTGTATGTATCTGGCGTAATCTGGCCGAAAGCCAGGACACCTTTGCCTCCGAAGGGCTGGCTTTCTTGAAGCAATTACTAATCTAGCTATTAATCAGCTATCAGAATAAACTTCTTTATTATAACCAACCATAAAACTAACAGATATGAGTGACCAGAAAATAAACATTGCTATTGTCGGACTCGGGTTTGGCGCCGAATTTATCCCAATCTTCCAACGTCATCCTAATGCGAATATGTACGCGATCTGCCAGCGTACCCAGTCTAAACTTGACGAGGTAGGTGATGAATTTGGTATTGAAAAACGCTATACGGATTACGACGAATTGTTGAAAGACCCGGATGTTGATGCGGTACACATCAATACTCCCATCCCCAACCATGCGGAGCAATCCATTAAGGCACTGAAAGCGGGCAAGCATGTGGCCTGCACCGTACCCATGGCCACCACCGTAGAAGAATGCAAAGAAATCGTTAAGTTGGTACAGGAAACCGGTTTGACCTATATGATGATGGAGACGGTCATTTACGCCCGGGAGTTTCTGTTTATGAAAGAACTGTACGATAGAGGCGAACTGGGCAAGGTGCAATTTTTAAAAGCCAGTCACCAGCAGGATATGGACGGCTGGCCCAACTATTGGCCCGGCCTGCCCCCTATGTACTACGCCACCCACTGCGTGGGCCCCGTACTGGGACTCACCCGTAGCGAAGCCGAGTACGTTTCCTGCTTTGGTTCCGGCACCATCCGGGAGGAACTGCACCACCATTATAACTCGCCCTACGCGGTAGAAACTACGCATATCAAATTTAAAGATTCCGACCTGAGTGCTCATATCTATCGCTCGTTGTTTGACGTAGCCCGGCAGTACCGCGAGAGTTTTGAGGTGTACGGAGTGAAGAAAGCCGTAGAGTGGCCATTGATTGAAGGTGAACCATTAGTCGTTCATACCGCTAAAAAACCCGAACCGGAAATTCCCGAAAAAGTAGAAAGCCCTGATTATGCGCATCTGTTACCAGAGCCTATTCAGCCATTTACTACCGGCGGAGTATACGATTCGGATGATAACCAGCATCTGTCGTTCACTCAGGGAGCCGGTCACGGCGGCTCGCACCCTCACTTAGTGCATGAGTTTCTGGATGCCTTGGTTAATAAACGCTCACCCTACCCCAATGCCCAACAGTCAGCCAATATCACTTGCGTAGGAATTCTCGCTCACGAGTCAGCCAAGAAAGGTGGAGAAATTGTGCGATTGCCGGATTTTACTTTATCAAGTTAGTGATCAGAGTGTTACGGCATTCGTATGTTCGGTTTTTTAGATATAGGTGAATTTCTAATAGTGCTCAGTACTACTTGAACGCCTAAACACTATAATGCTTTTCTCACAACGAGTATCCACCAAAGCTTGAAACAGGATAAAATTGGTTGATCAGATGTTTACATCTATCGAGGCAAAGGGTTTTCCCACTTAGAACAGCTTAGCGGTGGAGTATTTGCGCTGGTCATTACACTAATGCTAATCTCATCTCTTGTTAAATTTACCGGACTACATAGGCTGGCAATTTATATTTAAGATCGAGTCTTCAATAAGAAGAAACCAGCAGAATTAGCGGAAGTACTATCAGCTATCAATGCGGATTCTGCTACTACAAGTACTCCCGTAGATTCTGAAGACTAGCTTTAGCCACTAACGTCGGCGAAAAGCAGTAACGTGACGATCAAACAAACGGCGGAATCTACCTGCTCCTATCTCGGTGAAAGGAGTAGTGTTTCTTTGCATTCCTAACTGTTTGTTTAGCTGCAACGTAGTTTTGGAATAAGGAATAGCGGCAAACTCAGTGTCAATTAATAAGGTGTTAGGGGTGTTAATTTGCGTTGTCATGATTATTTAAATTTTTGGGTGAATGGTGAGACGCAACATCTTGCATCTTCGCAATAGTATATTTCAACTGCTGTGCCAGCCGATAAAACCGCCTAAAACAGCAGTAATCGCGGTTTTTGACCAGATGGCATGTCCGTTATCGAACAGTTTGAGTACACTTCTGAACATTTTTAGCAATAGAATCTCAACCTTTAGTAGTTTAGGTTATGAAAGTTAATTTCTGAGAAGATGATTACTTTGCTCCTTACTCCCAGCCAATTGTTCATTGTACATTATCTATTACTACCGTTTATTTTACTAATCACTAGCATCTTAACTTAAGTTTACCTTTTTTAAAGAAGTAGATCTTTTATTCACTCGTTCCAACATTCAATCATTCCTTTTTTTATGACTCAGGAAGAAATTAAACAAGCGGTTAACGACCATCCGGCCCACAAGGTAAAACTCGCCATTACTGATATTGACGGCATCCTGCGTGGTAAGGTGGTGCATAAGGATAAGTTTATGTCTATCATAGACGGCGGCTTTGGCTTTTGTAGTGTTGTATTTGGTTGGGATGCTGTAGATACCGCTTATGATAATGCCAAGTACACCGGCTGGCATACCGGCTACCCTGATTCTGATGCCCAGTTGGATCTAAATACGTTTCGCCAGATTCCCTGGGAGGAAAATTTGCCTTTTTTTCTCGGCGATTTCATCAATAAATCCGGTGAAGGGTTAGCGATATGTCCGCGTAGCTTACTGAAAAAAGTAAAGCAGCAAGCGCTGGATGCCGGATACGTTCCGCAATTTTCGCAGGAGTTTGAGTGGTTTAACTTTGCCGAAACCCCCGAAACGCTCAAGGAGAAAGCCTACACTAATATTGAACCATTGACGCCTGGCATGTTTGGGTATTCGTTATCGCGTAGCTCGTTGAATAGCCCTTTTTTTAACGACTTATTTGATCTGCTACTTCAGTTTGATGTTCCGCTGGAAGGTTTGCATACCGAAACCGGGCCGGGAGTGTACGAAGCGGCTATTCTGTACGGCGACATTCTGGAAGCTGGTGACCGAGCAGTACTCTTCAAAAACAGTGTAAAAGAAATTGCCTACCAGCACGGAGTGATGGCTACCTTTATGGCCAAGCCCAATCAGCAATTGCCCGGTTGTAGCGGCCATATCCACCAAAGCTTGTGGGATAACGACCAGCAAAAGAACCTGTTCTACGACGAATCAGCCGATGAGTCAATGTCGTCTCTAATGCAAAGCTACGTAGCCGGACAGTTACACTGCTTACCGCATATATTGCCCATGTTCGCCCCCACCATTAATAGCTATAAACGGCTAGTAGAAGGAGCTTGGGCTCCCACCACGCTTACTTGGGGTACCGATAATCGAACGACGGCACTGCGAGTACTGGCCGGTGGAAAAAAATCAACCCGCTTGGAGACAAGAGTACCAGGCTCAGATGTAAATCCCTACCTAGCATTGGCAGCTGCGCTAGCTAGTGGCCTGTACGGTATTAGGCACGAGTTAAAACTAGATCAGCCTAAAACTACCGGCAATGGCTACGAAGACGATCAGTACGGAGTGTTACCCCGTAATTTGTGGGAAGCTTCCCAGGCGATGAAAGAATCCGATCTGGCTACTGAACTCTTCGGAGCAGATTTCGTGGATCACTTTGTCAGCACTCGGGAGTGGGAATGTCGACAGTATGCCCAATCCGTTACCGATTGGGAAGTAAAACGCTACTTTGAAGTTATCTAATGTTAGTTGATAATTGATAGTGGATAACAGAAATTTAAAATTACTAATGGTCAAAATATCAAAGTGATTTTAACAATCAATTAGACACGTTTCTTTAGGCATCTAGGGTGAGCCTAATCAGGTGACGGCTAATGCTCACTTGTTTATGAAAGTTAAGCAGCGCAATAATGTAATTACCGAGGCCAACCACAATGGCTACGGTTGCGTAACCATAGAGCTTTTCATAGACAAAGAAATACGTTGCAATCAGTAGAGTAAGTACTGACCAAAAGCCGATAAACAGTAGCGTTGAGGAGAACATTTTGTAGGATAAAAACACCAGACAGCCTTTAGAGGTAGATTCTACCTTTCCAGTAATAATGGATAGAAAACTATTAGGACGGGTAATCTTTCGGGACAGCCGGAACCCATCAGCTTCTACTACTCCATTAAATTGGAAGTCTTCTTCTTGAACTGAAAGCGGAAGGTAAGGTTCCATCGGACGGGTTACTCGCCGGATACGCTCAAAAACCTCTTTTCCCGAATAGGGCAGCACCAGGGTTTCGCTTTCGGCCGGAAGTAGTCTCATACTACTTTACTGCGATGCAGGAAATCTCCACGTTCACATCTTTAGGCAAACCACTTACCTCAACCGTCTCCCGAGCGGGCGGATCGGTCGGAAAGTACTGACCGTACGCTTCGTTGATCGTAACAAATTCGCCCATATTCCGAATGAAGATACTACACTTTACCACGTTCGAAAATTGCATTTCGGCGGTACGGAGAATAGCTTCCAGATTTTTCATCACTTGATGGGTTTCTTGAGTGATATTGTCGGTGAGCAGTTCTCCTGAGGATACATCAATAGCAATTTGTCCCGAAACGTACAATGTGTTGCCCGCCAGGATGGCTTGATTGTACGGCCCAATAGGCGCAGGAGCTTCCGAAGTTTGAATAATTTTTTTAGACATATTTTGGAGTGTTAAAGCGTTATGATGTTCGTGTGTTAAGGTTATAGGTTTTTTAGAGAAAGAAGATGAGAAACAGAAGTGGATATATTATTTTAAACCCCTTCACTCTCCTTTTTCCAGTTCACAGTTTGCACATTGTTCATTGCGGGGCAACCCTTGCAAACTGTAAATTGTTTCATCGGTTTCCCGTCTTTAAAACTTTGTTCAGCAAAAATAGTCTATTCAGATAAAAGGCAATCACCTAATCTCTGATCAATGAAAATACTAACGGCTTCCCAGACTAGACAATCTGATGCGGCAACCATGCAACGCGAACCCATTGCCTCTATTGATCTGATGGAACGGGCTTCTTACCAATTCACCCAGCGTTTTGTGCAGCAGTTCCCCGAGCACAATTGTCCGGTTTATATTTTTTGTGGTCTAGGCAACAACGGGGGCGATGGTTTGGCAATTGCCCGAATGCTTTTAGCGCAACAGTATAATGTTTTAGTTTTTATTATTGGTAGCAAAAAGGGTTCTAATGATTTTGAAACTAATCTAAAACGATTAGTAGATCACTCTTCTATTCAGCGGGTAAGCAATAAATCTGAGCTACCCACTCTACCTACACCATGCATTGTGATTGATGCGATGTTTGGCTCGGGACTAAACCGGGCTTTGGAAGGATTATACACTCAAGCGGTACAGTTGATCAATGAGAGTAGTTGTACTATAGTAGCGGTAGACATTCCATCTGGTTTATATGCTGACAAATCGGTTGGAGATGATGATCCAGTAGTTCAAGCTGATTTTACTTATACATTCCAGTTGCCCAAATTAGCGTTTCTGCTGCCTCAGAACGAAAAGTACGTTGGTAATTGGGCGGTAGTAAACATTAAGTTAGACGCTAAGTTTCTACAGGAAGTTGAAGCTCAACACCACTACCTCACTCCCGAATGGATGAAGAAACTTCGTCAACGGCGAAAAAACCATTCTCACAAAGGGACTTATGGGAAAGCTCTACTAATTAGTGGAAGCTACGGAAAGATGGGAGCCGCAGTTTTGTGTAGCCGGGCTTGTGCCCGAGGCGGAGTAGGTTTACTTACTACGCATGTTCCTGGCTGCGGCTACGAAATTATGCAGATCTCGGTTCCCGAAGCCATGACTACCGTAGACCAACATCATGAATACTTTAGCGAGCTACCGCAGGAAGGTACCACTAACTTAGCCAACTACGATGTTATTGGGATTGGCCCCGGTCTGGGTACCGCTGAAGCTACCGTACAGGCGCTAAAGTTAGTATTAGAAACGACTAATGCTCGAAGCATGCGAATGGTGCTTGATGCCGATGCACTGAATATCTGTGGTCAGCACCAGAAACTTTTAGAGAGTATCCCCAAAAATTCTATTCTAACTCCGCACCCTAAAGAATTTGAGCGGCTTACAGAGAAAGCGCAGAATGACTTCCACCGCTTAGATTTACTGAAGGAGTTTTGTCAACGATACCGTGTATACACTGTGCTAAAGGGTTCGCATACGGCTATTGGTACTCCCGAAGGCGATATTTACTTTAATAGTAGCGGCAATCCTGGAATGGCTACCGGAGGCAGTGGCGATGTGCTTACCGGTATTCTTACCGCACTCATTGCGCAACAATACGACTCGCTATCGGCCAGTTTATTAGGAGTATACTTGCACGGGCTAGCGGGTGATCTGGCGGCAAAGAAATTTAGTCAAGAAGCATTAGTAGCTTCGGATATCGTTGAAAGTTTGGGTGCAGCCTTTACAACCCTTTATTGAGTGAAAATAAATGCAATCTTTACCAGATTGATTTATTAGTTTCATTTTCTGATTATGGAAGATCAATACCATTCTTTGTCGGGCGATTCGGAAGGAGGTTATCGGGAGAAGGGTAGTAAGTTCTTTGCCTATGCTTATCCAGCAATATCAGAAGAAGAAGTGAAAGAACGTCTATCTGAATTGAAGAAGCAGCACCACAGTGCTCGCCACTATTGTTATGCTTTTGTACTGAAGCCTAAGGAAGGACAAGAAGAAACCTACCGCGCTAGTGACGATGGTGAACCTCCTCACTCAGCGGGTGACCCAATTTTGGGGCAGATTCGGTCGTATCAATTGTTAGATGCATTGGTGGTGGTGGTTCGGTACTTCGGTGGAACCAAATTGGGCGTAGCTGGGCTGATCCATGCTTACAAAACTGCGGCGACCGATGCGTTAGCTAATAGTTCTATCGTAGAGAAATACATAGAGCAAATTATCAATATTGAGTTCGATTATGCGGCTACCAGCAGTGTAATGAAAATCATTGATCAGCACTCTTTAACTATTCTAGATCAATCTTTTACCGAAAATTCCTATTACCAACTATCGGTACGGTTGCGTAATTATGAAGCCGCTTTGGCTGATTTTTCTGAACTAGATCAGGTAAAGGTAAAACATTGATTTTTTAGGCAGGTTGATATACTATGGAATCAGCTTCTTCAAAACCAACCTTTTTAACTGCCCAGTGGAAATACCTACTGATGGCTAATTATGCCGTGGATCCGGCAGTATTAGAACCTTTTGTGCCGTCGGCTACCAAGCTTGACTATTATCAGGGGAAGACCTACGTGAGTATTGTTGGTTTTCGATTTCTAGATACTAAACTGCTAGGTATTCCGGTTCCTTTTCATCAAAACTTTACTGAAGTAAACCTACGCTTCTACGTGCGCTACCAAACAGAAAACGGTTGGCGACGGGGCACTTCATTTATTAGTGAAATTGTACCTAAACCCGCTATTGCCTGGACAGCAAATTTAGTGTATCGCGAGCATTACGCGTATGCCCCTACTCAGTATTGGATCAACCACGGAGCAGATGAGCTAAGTGTTGAATATTGGTGGAAAAAGTCGGGCGATAACTTTGTTATGGCTACTGCTCAATCAAAAGCTCGCCCACTTGCTAAAGACTCTATTGAAGAATTTATTGCTCAGCA
>NZ_JBARYM010000298.1:0-6328 GCF_049647865.1 Tunicatimonas sp.
CACATTGGATGTTATTTTATCCCGATACTGCTCAGGCACTTTAATAACTCCATCGGTAATATTTGCCTCAAATTCTACAGCATTCATAGCAACTAATTTTCTTCAATATAATTATCTTTTCACATTAAAGCTATAATGCAAGGCGCGGGGGGCATGGGGCACTTCCCCGCCCCTCGCCCCATGCTCCCCACCCATTATTCATCTCGCAGAGATTCTACTGGGTTACGCGTGGCGGTGCTGATAGTTTGTGAGCCTACGGTGATTCCAGCAACTAGTAAAGCGGCTACTCCAGCCAGCACAAAGCTCCAAACGCTTAGTGTATCTTGGTAAGCGAAGGTATCTAGCCAGTAGTTCATAACGAAGTAAGCCAACGGACAGGCAATTAAGAAGGCTACCAGAATAAGCTTGGAGAAGCTTTGCGTAAGCAATAGCAGTAATTGGCTTACCGACGCTCCCAGCACCTTCCGAATACCCACTTCTTTGGCTCGTTGCTCAGCCGTATACGAAGCTAGACCCACCAAACCCAATGCCGCAATAAAAATTGCCAGCAGTGAAAAGAACTGCACGATTTGTCCCAGACGATCTTCGGCATCGTACTGATCTTCAAACCGACCGCCAATGGTGTAGTAATCAAAAGGATATCCAGGCATTAGGTAAGCCCACTGCTCTTTAAAGTAGGCTAGTGCTTCCTCCGTAGCTCCCTCTTCTACTCGGGCTACCAAATTATAGGAGCGGCTACGGTTAGGAATCTGGAAAATAATTGGGGCAATGGATTGGTGCAATGACTCAAAGTGAAAGTCTTGAACCACTCCTATAATATAGCCATTCCGACGACCGTAAAGGATTTTCTGGTCGACGGCCTCTTCTGGCGAATCATAACCCATCGCTTGCGTAGCGGCTTCGTTGATAATGAACGCTTCAGTAGAATCACTAGCTCGGTTAATGTCAAAGTTACGTCCGGCCACCAAACTAATTCCTAGCGAATTAATAAAGTCGTGGTCTACACTCACGTCAGCTAATCGAAAGTCCAAATCTTTCATCTCACCGTTTATTTCTACCTGTCCTCCTTGGGAGTCAAGCAGCCTTCCCGAAGGTGCGCGCGTGGTTAGCGTAATATTAGAAATGCTTGGTTGATTAAGAAAACGAGCTTTTAATTCTTCATACTGCTGATATATTTCTCCACCGACTCGCATTACTAATAAATTCTCCTGGTTGAAGCCTAGTGGCTTACTCTTTACGTAATCCAGTTGTCGCTCTACCGTAATTACGCCGATCACTAAAGCAATGGAAATAACGAACTGTAAGACTACCAACCCCGAGCGTAAAATTGCATTTCCACGGGCACTGCCCCGACTGCTTCGTAAAATCCGGGCGGGCTGAAAGGAAGAAAGATAGAAAGCCGGATAGCTACCAGCAACCACTCCTACAACCAGAACGATACTGATAAGCAGCACCAGTAGAAATGGGTTACCAATAATATCCAAGGTAAGGGGTTTGTCTACAAAATCAATAAAATAAGGCAGAGCCAGGGTTACCAACAAAACAGACAACGCTAATGCAAATAACGAGACGAGTACTGATTCAGACAGAAATTGCTGCACTAGCGAAGTCTTCTCAGCTCCCATTACCTTACGAACGCCTACTTCCTTGGCCCGACGGGTAGCTCGGGCAGTAGTCAGATTAATGAAATTAATGCAGGCGATCACTAGAATGAACACCGCAATGATGGTATAGATATACACATAGGCGATGTCGCCATTGGCCTCCAACTCCGAATCCAAGTGGGAGTGTAAGTGAATATCAGTGAGCGGCCATAGGTGCAGAAAGTTGGTCTGAGAAGCGGGCACATCCGAGTCGTTCGGTAAATGTTTGTCTAAGAAGGCCGGAAACTGAGCTTCCAAATTATCCGGATTATAGCCTTCGCTTAATAAGATAAAAGTAGCATAGTTATTACTACCGTAGTTCTCCATTTCTTCCTGACCTACAAAGTTTTCCAGCGTAGCAAACGAACTTAATGCCGTAAAATGGAAGTGGGAGTTGTCAGGTACATCTTGTATCACGCCCGTTACTTTCAAGTCAACTACGTTGTCTAAATTTAGGGTTTTACCCATAGGACTCTCGTCATTAAAGTACTTTCGGGCTTCGCTTTTAGTAAGTACAATAGTGTTAGGTTCACTTAGGGCGGTAGTCGGATCACCTTCTACGAAGGGGAAAGTAAAAATCTCAAATACCTCTGGCTCAGCGAAGAACAGGCGATCAACCATAATTTGAGCGTTACCCTCCTTATAAGTCATTAGAGCCGATGAAGAATTTAATAGCCGAACGCTCGATTCAATAATCCCCGGAAAATCTTCGGCCAAGCGCGGCTCAAACGGCGGTGCCAAATGACCCAGATGCAAATTGGTTTCACCGTCGACATTACGCCACTCGCGGGAGAGACGATAGATGCGGTCAGCTTTCTCGTGGTAGCGATCGTAGCTGAGCTCGTACTGCACAAACAGCAGAATCAGAATACAAGCAGCCATTCCCACCGCTAATCCTAAAATATTAATCAGCGTCATCTGCTTATGACGAGCCAAATTTCGTAGGGCGATTTTAAGATAGTTTTTAATCATAGTTTATTCAATTAGCAGTGTGCAGTGAACAATGTGCAATTAACTTAGCAATTGAAAAGCAATTATACATTGTTCACTGTCAAAAGTTATTCATTTCGTAGACTGTCTACCGGATTAGCCACTGCTGCTCGGATGGACTGGAAGCTGACCGTGAGCCAGGCGATCACTAGGGCAATGCCTCCGGCAATAGCAAAGGTACTAACGCCTAACGAGATACGATAGGCAAAATCAGATAGCCACTGATTCATTAAAAAGTAAGCGGTGGGGATAGCCACCAGTAGGGCAATAAATACCAGCTTCGTGAAATCTTTGGAGAATGCTAACACTAAGCTACTGACCGAAGCTCCCAACACCTTGCGAATGCCAATTTCTTTGGTGCGCTGTTCGGCGGTGTAAGCAGCCAGACCAAACAAGCCCAGGCAGGCAATAAAGATTGCTAGAGAACAAAAGACCGTGAAAATGATACCTAGCTTCTGTTCAGATTTATAGATGCCATTAAACCGTTCGTCCAGAAAAGAGTACTCAAACGGTAGGTCCGGCTGAAAGCGGTTCCACTGGTCTTCCAACGCAGCAATTGCGGCAGATACTTGCTCGGGCTGTACCCGCAATGATAGGGCTGAAATATTACTACCTACTACTATTACCATCGGCATAATCTTCTGCCGCAGGGTGCTATAGTGAAAGTCCTCCACTACTCCCACTACGTTGTACGTAACGAAAGTGCCGGGTTCTTCACCGAAGTTGCTTAATTTCTGTCCGAGTGGATCATCCTCCCCAAAGAAATACTTCGCTGCTGCCTCGTTAATAATCATAGCGGAAGAGTCAGTAGCAAAGTCGCGGGAGAAGTTGCGTCCATCAACAATGTTCATTCCCATCGTTGGAACGTAGTCGTAGTCTACGTAGAACCAGGGTACCGTAGTGGTTCGGTCGCTTTCGGGGTTATTATCGGGGAAAATAGCGTTATTGTTGTTGCTCATAGGATCAGCCGGAAGAAAACCGGTGAGGGAAGCCGCCGTCACTCCGGGTTGGCGTAATGCTTCGTTCTTAAACGTTTCAGCTTGTTTATTTAAGTTATACGTATTGTGTATTACTAACACATGGTCTTTATCGTACCCCAGCTTCTTGTTACGAATATGATTGAGTTGCTGATAGACTACTACCGTACTGGTAATCAGTGTAATAGAGATGCCAAACTGAAGCACAACCAAGCCATTGCGAAGCCAGCGTCCGCCACTCTTGGTCGCTAATTTTCCCTTCAACACACTGGCCGGGCGGAAAGCTGATAAAAAGAAGGCTGGGTAGCTTCCAGCTAATAAACCAATGACTGCTACTGCCAATAGTAACAATGGAATAAAATACCAGGTCTGAAGATAGTTAATCGCTAATTGCTTTCCGGCTAGATCATTAAAGAAGGGCAACGCCACTTCGGCCATCAGTATGGCGAGCAGTAAAGCCAGGAAACTGACCAGTAGGGCTTCCGCCAGAAACTGAGTAATTATCTGCTTACGTACCGAACCTAGCGTCTTACGGATACCCACTTCTTTGGCTCGTCCGGCTGAGCGAGCGGTAGAAAGATTCATAAAGTTAAAGCAGGCAATTAGCAATACAAATAGAGCGATAGCCGAGAAAATGTAGACGTATCGAATGTCACCGTTGGCTTCAATCTCAGCTTCCAAATCTGAGTAAAGATGAATATCTGTCAGCGGTTGCAACAAATAGTTGAAATAGTTGCCTGATGCTAAAAAATCTTCGTAGCTAGCGTTGGCATACTGTTCAAGTTGCGGAGCTCCGTAGGTCTCAAAGGTTTCGTTAAGCTTCGTCTGAACGTCAGCCACATTAGCGTCTTCTCGCAGTAATAAGTAGGTGTAATAATTATTGTTCAACCACATCTCAGATTGGCTATCCTTTAGCGAAACCATTGATAGGAATACATTGAAGTGGAAGTGAGAATTGTTAGGAATCTCCTCAAAAATACCCGTAATCTTGTAAGGCTCTTTGCCTCTTCCCAGCAGCAGTGTTTCCCCCAACGGTGGCGACAGCCTCCAATCAGCCCCGAAGTATTTTTCAACCGAAGCTTCACAAAGCACCAGCGAGTTCATTTCAGTCAGCGCCTTTTTTGGGTTTCCGTATAATAGCGGAATATTAAAAACAGCAAATAGTGTAGAATCTGCATATGTGATGTCTTCTTCTTGGTATGCCTGATCGTCGCGGTAAACGGTATAGTCGCCCTGGGTTCGAAAGCGTACTGCATTCTCTACTTCGGGATAGGTCTCAGCCATAGTGCGCCCAAGTGGGGCAGCAGCTATCGGAAAATCACCACTTTGTCCACCCAGACTGTACGATAATCGCGCTCGGTAAATCCGGTCAGCGTTAGTGTGGTAGCGGTCGTAACTAATCTCGTCTAACACAAACAGGGCAATAAGCAGACAGACAGCCAAGCCGATAGCTAATCCTAACACATTGATAACTGAGTAAAACCGCTGCTTCAATAGGTTACGAAAGGCAATTTTGAGGTAATTCTTTATCATAATTTTAATGATTAACGGTCAAAGTTGGACGGTAGAAGGTTCGAAATGCAGAAACCTTCCGCACCTTACACCATCTATCTTTCACCTTTGTTCATTGAAATATTGTGCCAGACGAAAATTCTGTATTCATAGCGAATAATAGCCTATTTGCATTAGACCTACTGTTCGAATACGGACATATTTGTACGAGGGCGTACATCATTCCGGCTATTGGTGGGCAAAAAAAAAGCCCGATCAGTTTTCTGACCGGGCTCTACTTAGAGAAATCTATTATTTACATCAACTAGTAGTTGTTCACTTCTTTGTAGAAAGAATAATCTGCATTATACAGGGCGAGCGTGTAACTGCCGGGTTGTAGCTTTTTCAGATTAACCTTTTTGTTATATTCTTGCTCGCCGGCAACTTCTTCTGAATAAAGTACTTCACCGTTATCGTTTAAAACCGCTAGCTTTAGTGGTGCGTCGGCTATATTTTTAAAAGCAACGTATACGGAAGCTCGGTCTGACCGAGGCTGTACTACAATTGGTGCGAAAGATTGGTAAAACTCACTTTTATCCTCACGAACGCTGCCGTCTAATCCTACGATAAAGGGTCTACGCACTTCGCTTGTTTTACTTTCCAGTACTAACGTATATTTTCCCGGCTCCATCTGAGAAAAATTATAGCGTCTAGCGTGTTGCTCTCCGCTACTAACCGCTTCCTCGTATACTGCCTTATTTGTTTTATCCAGCACTTTGATAGTTGCTGGAGCATTGGCAGCAATATTCCAATCTCGAACTACCACAATAGCGTGCTGTCCACTTAGTGAAATTGAAACATCAGCATCGTTATCCTCCGGACTATTACCGGCAAACGCTCCCAGACTCAGACACCCCACCATACATATTAGCGCTAATTTCTTCACTGTCATCGTGTTTTTCTTCATCTCTTCAGAAGTATTTCGTTTAAAATTTAATGGTGCAAAATTATAACTATTTACATTTACTATGTAATTAAATACATTCAACTTTACGCTTATTATTACGCGCGATGGGGTGTCTAACCTTTCCGTTTTATCCACTAATGCATCAAAAATTTACACTTGGTTATCCGTTGAGTTTCCAAAGGTTTCTAGATTGATTTGCCTATAAAATGACTATAACACTCTGTATAGCGAATAGCTGATTGTAAGCACTATCGGAAATG
>NZ_JBARYM010000299.1:0-1892 GCF_049647865.1 Tunicatimonas sp.
AGGAGGATAATGCAAAGAGGTTTAGCATTGAGGGTATTGCTTTTGATGTAGGCTTTTCCTCCCGAGCAACTTTTTACCGATCATTCAAGCAAATCATGGGTAAATCCCCCAATGAGATTTTGAGAGAGCAATAATTAGTTGTCTCAAATAGTGATTTGCAACATAAGTATTCGAAATATTCACGAGCATTGACAGAAAAAACAATGAAATACTTTTTAGTATCAGCCATAGTTTTGCGGTCACTTTCAGCTCTTTCGCAACCAGACCAGGTTTTTTCGGTGGATCAGTTAATCCAAGACTTCTCAATTATGAAAGGAAGTTTGGAAGAATTCCACCCCGGACTTTATTGGTACAGATCAAAAGAAGAGCTAGATGAGGCTTTTGAAGTGGCAGCCGCCAAGCTGAATCATCCCATGGGCGAACATGAATACTTAAGGGGTCTGGGTTCAGTAATCTCCAAAATCGGATGTGGTCATACCCAGTTGAGGCTCTCAAATACCACTCATCAAGCATATCAGAAACAAGAGAACTATTTTCCATTATCGGTCATCCTTCTCAACAATAAGCTCTACGCCATTCAAAGCGCAAAGAATTCTATTGATGCTGGAAATGAAATCCTAAGTATCAATAACCTCACTACAGATTCTTTGATTCAAATCTTTAGAGAATCCGTTTGGACAGAAGGGCTCAGACATACTAAGGTCAACCACGAGATTGGAAGGTATTTTTATTTCTTGTACTCCATCTTTATCGGCAATACCAATGAATACGTCATTGAATACATCGATAGCCAGGGAATTAAAAAAGAATTTGTCCTTAAAAAGGGTGGAAAAGAGTTCTCATCAGTAATAAATTATAAGTCCTCAAATAACCTTGAGCTATCCTTCTACTCAGTCAATAACGTTTCAACGGCAATCGTGGATATTAACGCATTTTTTAATTGGGAGAAAGATGGCAAGAAGTACAAGTTCTCTAAGGAATTAAGAACATCCTTTAAAAGAATTGACTCGGCCCAATCTGAAAACTTAATTATTGACTTACGCGATAATGGCGGTGGCAGAGCACCCTATGAGTTATTTTCCTATCTCTATAACAGCAGCTTCACCTTCTTTAATCGCGCGGAATTTATCGTTGATAAAGACTCAAAATATGATCGTTATTGTAATCCGAAACTCTCTAAACTATGGATTACTAGTCAATCAAAAAAAAGGAATCAGATTAATGACTCTATCTACATTCTTAGAAATGAACCGATGCTCAAACCACAAAAGCTTTCAGAACCACAATACAAAGGCAAGTTATACGTGCTTATTAATGGTAGCAATTTTTCGGCAGCATCCGATCTAGCTGCACAAATCAAATCACACGATCTTGCCACGTTTGTTGGAACTGAAACTGGCGGTGGTTATTACGGCAATACCAGCATGGAAGACGCTTGGGTTACACTGCCTAATACCAAAGTCAGAGTAAAAATACCTTTAGTCAGGCACTTTTTACCAGTTGAGGATAAGATTCCCCTCGGACGAGGAGTACTACCTGATCACGAGGTTGAACAGTCAATTACTGATTTGATAAATGGGGTAGATACTCAGCTGGATTTCGTACTCAAATTGCTTAAAAAAACATCCCCATGATAGGTGCTAAGCCCAACCGGCTTACTTAGTTATTTGCGAAGGGCATCTGAATCGGATATGTTTGAAAGGTTAAGCTCCGACAGTGATTAGCTAATCGATCAAGCTTTTTACTTCATGCCTACTACAGGCACCTCACCTTCGTGCCAGGGGAAGGCATAACTCGGATCATTCGCGAAGCGATCCAGCCCAATCTCAATCTGACCTAACGCTCCGGGCGATAATTCTACGGTGAAGTACCGCTTGTTAATGGTGTTAAAC
>NZ_JBARYM010000300.1:0-18252 GCF_049647865.1 Tunicatimonas sp.
TAATAATACTGAGTATTTGGCCGAAGACTGTCTAGATTGACCTTACCCGTATTATAGTTTTCAGCGGTCGTTTCGGTATAAGGCGAATAGCGGGGATTAGCGAAGGTTATCGCCTCAGTACTTACTTGCACTCGTACCTTTGCCGACTGGTACGTTTTAAAGGATACTACGGCACTCTGAGGAGTAACCGCTCCAACTAGTACGTAGGCCACTTCGTCATCGGACAGATTCGGAGTATAAAAAATCCAGTAGAGTGCGCTAATAATTATAGCAATAGCCAATCCAATGGCCAGAGTAATCTTACGCTTAGATTTCATAACGGACGATTTACTATACCCAACCGCCAAACACCTGAGCTGATTCGACGGTTTATGTATCAACCATCAAAACTACATCAATGAACGTCTCTATCCAATTTCTCGGAGCGGCCCAGTCGGTGACCGGTTCCAAGCACTTACTGCATTTTGATGATTTTCAGGTACTGATGGACTGCGGTCTGTTTCAAGGGCTAAAGAAACTGCGGCAGCGCAACTGGGATCCGTTTCCAATGAATGTGTCGGAGGTAGAGGCATTGGTAATTTCTCACTCTCATATTGATCACATTGGCTATTTACCGAGATTGGTAAAGGAAGGCTACGATGGACCAATCTACTGCACTACGGCTACCGCCGAACTGGCTCGTATTATGTTGCTTGATTCGGCTAAACTACAGGAAGAGGAAGCTAATTGGGCCCGAAAGAAAGGATACTCTAAGCACAAACCACCGAAGCCGCTGTATACTACCGAAGACGCTGAAAATACATTTCGGCTATTTGAACCCCATGAGTTTGATGAAGATATTTATTTGCGTGACGACATTCGGCTGAAGTTCCATAATGCCGGTCATATTTTGGGGGCTGGCTGGGTAGAACTGAATGTACGTGGGAAGTCACAAAGTAAAACTATTATCTTTTCGGGCGATTTAGGTCGCTACAACCAACCGGTGATGCGCGATCCGGTATCTATGACCCAAACGGATGTTTTGTTGGTGGAGTCTACCTATGGCGACCGGGAGAATCTATCGGAAGATCCTACCGAAGAATTTGCGGAAGTAGTGAACGAAGCGATGGACCGGGGTGGCTGTCTATTAATTCCCGCCTTTGCCGTAGGACGCACCCAAACGGTGATGTACTACCTAAAAACGTTAATGGAAGCGGGTAAAATACCGAAGGTGCCCGTTTATCTGGATAGTCCCATGGCAATTAATGTAACTAAGCTTTACAAGCGTTTCTTCACCTTTCACAAGCTACGTGATCAAGATTTACAGTACCACGAAGCAATATTCGACTACGAGTTTTTCAACTACTACCGCAGTGTAGCTGCTTCTCAGAGCATAAATGAAATTCAGAAGAACGCCATTATTGTTTCCTCCAGTGGTATGTGTACGGGTGGGCGGATACTGCATCATCTGGTTCGCCGTTTAGACCGCCCCGATGATACTATTTTATTTGTTGGCTACCAAGCTAAAGGAACCCGGGGGCGAAGAATTCTTGACCAGGAAGAAACCATTCGTATTTTTGGGCAGAACGTGCCACTTAAAATGCAGGTACGCCGCATCGATGGCCTATCGGCTCACGCTGACCAGAGCGAACTACTGCATTGGGTCAACACGCTGAAGGAGCACCCCAAACGAACCTTCCTAGTACACGGTGAAGTAGAGAGTGCCAAAGTAATGCAAGAAAGCTTAGAAGCTAATGGTTGGTCTAATGTTCATATTCCTGATTATCAGGAACAGCATACGTTGTTTACAGGAATCTAGCTTGAATTGATTTTCTTGCGAATAGTGCCCATAGGTTGTTGAGGTTAAATCTGATAGAGGGCAACTACTGGCAAAGCGATAATTGGTGCAAATAATACTTCGGTTCGCTGCTTACAACATTACCTATAGGCTGAAGTAATTAATACTAGTATTACCATGCCGGTTTAGGTTAAAAGTAAGTATGCACAACAGATGTTACCTTCATTAGCTATCCAAATCACAATTTTACCATTTCTCGGTAAAGTTTTATTACTCGATGCAAAAGAGAAAGTTGAAAAAACTTTCTTGCTAATACACTTTGCAGAAATATTAAAGAAGTTTATTAGCTTGAAAATTTAGCGTATTCATCTGATAAACAGTTATTTGTCTTTCACAGTGAATTACTTCAAACTACAAAAATGTAAACGCACCAATACCAGACAGGTTGAGAATGAAATTATTAGAATTATGCTATTAAATACAATTTCTTATTCTGTGTTTTATTTAAAAGAAAATATTAAAAATTATATAGATAAATTAGGTATAGCGTAGATTATACGCAAATCATACAGGCTTGCCTAAAGCAGACGTTCTTGGTCGATTAGCGGAGAAGAGAGTAGCATCTTTGAGGAAAATACAATAAATCATTAACTCACTAGATAAATTCTCTAAACCACAAATAGATGAAGACCGCCCAAAAAACTTCCACAACCACTAAGTCTAACGGTAGCAAATCTAACACTGAGTTAGACCAGTTGAAAAAGGAACAAGCTAAGTTAGAGGCTGACCTGAAGAAAATGACCGAGACATTGGAAAAAGGTCAGGCCGTGCAACAGGAGCTAGAGCAAGCCCAGAAACGAAGCGAAGAAATACTGGAACAAGCAGTAGATTCTGTAGTCACTATCAACTCCGATAAGATCGTAACCTTCTATAATAAGGCAGCTGAGCGTATGTTTGGTTATAGCCGGGAAGAGGTGTTAGGCCAAAACGTAAAGATGATTGTACCTATGGAACACCGGGGCAACCACGACCAGTACGTAGAAGCCAATATGACCACTGGTAAAAATAAAGTGGTTGGGCAAGGGCGCGATTTGGAGATGGTTCGTAAGGATGGCAGTAAGTTTTGGGGTAACCTATCACTCAGTAAAGTAAAAGTGGGTGACGCTTTACAGTATACTGCTTTCATTAAAGACATTACCCAAGGAAAGGTTGCGAAAGAAAAGGCCGAGCAAATACAACGAGCGGTAGACACTGGGTGGGCTTATATAGAGTTTGAACCAGATGGCACCATCATCTCGGCTAATGATAACTTTCTTCGGGCCGTTGGTTACTCAAGCGCTAGCGAGGTTGAGGGCAAGCACCACCGAATCTTCTGCAACCCTGAATATACCAAGACATCCGAATATGAGAATTTTTGGACGGATCTGGCTCAAGGAAATATTCAAGCGGGAGAGTTTGAACGGATGAGCAAAGATGGAAAACGGGTTTGGCTAAGTGCTTCGTACACGCCCGTAAGAGACGATACTGGGCAGATAGTGAAAATAATTAAAATTGCTACTGATATCACCAAAGTCAAAGAACCCGTACTTCAGGTTCGGGATTTAATATCTAGTATGGCTCAAGGCGATCTCACCCAGATCTTTGAGACAACGGCCGAAGGATACGTGCAGGAGATGGGAGACGCGTTAAATGTAGCAATGGAAAACTTGAACAGCCTGCTGGGTAGTATTGGCAGAAACGCCGACCGGGTGGGTGATTCAGCTAACAATTTACTAGAAAGAAGTAAAAATATCCGAGACAACACCAGCGAGGTAGCTTCCGCTATTTCTCAGATGTCTAAGGGAGCACAAGATCAGGCCCAGAGAACCGATGAATCATCAAAATTGGTAGATCAGGTACTATCTAGTGCCAACGATATGGAGCAAAAAGCAGATAGTATTTACCAAACAGCCGACCAGGGGCAGCAAAGCTGCGAAAATGGTTTACTAATTGTAAAGAACCTGGTAGAAAATATGGACGGTATCCGTTCATCAGCGAATGTAACGACCGAATCAATCAGTGTGCTGACGGAGCGAGCCGAAGAAATCGGACGTACGCTCAATGTAATCTCCGATATTGCCTCCCAAACGAATTTACTGGCCCTCAACGCTGCCATAGAGGCTGCCCGAGCCGGAGATGCCGGCCGAGGCTTTGCGGTAGTAGCCGAAGAAATCCGAAAGCTAGCCGAAGACTCCCGGCGGTCGGCAGTAGATATTGAAAAGATCATTAGCGACGTGCAGAAAGATACTCAGTCGGCTAGCAAAGCTATAGAAACAATGCAAGTAAGCGTGGAAGACGGGAGCAGTGCCACCAAAGAAGCTTCCACTATTTTCTCGGAAATCTCGGAGGCTAGCACCAATACCCTTAGCTACGCCAAAGAGATTCAGGAAGCCACTTCCGGTCAGAAGGCTTTCATTGATGATGTTGCGAAGAATATTGAGCAAATTGTGGTAGTAGCCGAAGAAACCGCAGCGGGCACCGAAGAAGTGGCCACCTCATCGCAAGACTTGAACAACAGTGTGGGTGAGATCACCGAGGCTAGCAATCAGCTTTCTAACGTGGCTGAAGAACTGCAAAAAGGAGTAGGCCAGTTCAAACTTCGTCAATTATAAATCATAATCGGGAACAACACTATGGAAGCTACGGAATTAGAACCCAAACAAGCGGAAGAAACCGTTGATAGCAGTGCCCGCCAGCAACTTATTGTTTTTAAGTTGGGCGAAGAAGAGTACGGTATTACCATTGATCAGATCAAAGAAGTGGTCTTTACGCCTAATATCACTCCCATGCCTCAGGTGCCACCCTACATTAAGGGGGTAGCCAATATCCGGGGTAACATTTTAGCTATTGTTGACCTAAGAGAAAAGTTTGGACTACTAGCACAGGAATCGGATACCGACGGAACTTCTTCTAACTATACTTTAGTGGTTGCCAGCCCAAAACTGAACGTAGGCATCTTAGTAAAAGAGGTGCCCAATACACTTACAGTATCTACCAGTGATATTGAAGATGCCACTAGTATTGTGCAAAGTAGCCAGGAGGGGCGGAACTATATCAAGGGAATTGTGAAGGTAGACCAGAAACTGGTAATCCTGATTGATGTATTTACGGTCATGCAGGAGAATGAAATGAGCCAAGTACTAAGTAAGGAGATAGTAACCAATGAATAATGACTATGGCCATTGCGCTAGTGACTACCGAGATATACAAAGCATTAGTCATGATCCATCGCTAATCATTCATTAAATTTAATATAATGGCAAAGAAAGTACTTATTGTAGATGATTCATTGTACATGAGAACCCTCATAAAAAACTCAGTTGTCGAGGGAGGATTCGAAGTGGTAGGCGAAGCTGCCAATGGCGAAGAAGCTATTGATCTGGCTCTGGAACTACAACCTGATATTATCACGCTAGACAATATTCTTCCCGACATGATCGGTACAGATATTCTCAAGGTGTATCACGAAGAAGAGCTGCCCTCGCAGGTAGTGATGATTAGCGCGGTAGGACAGGAGTCGGTCATAGAAGAAGGGAAGAGCTTGGGAGCGAAGGAGTACATTGTTAAACCTTTCACTTCGGAAAAATTGCTCGAGGTACTGAACAAACTTTAATTCGCCCGGTGTATGCCTCTCAAGACAACTACGTTGCTGATTGAGGACTCAGGATTTATGCGAATTATCTTAAGTGATCTCTTAAAAAGCGACCCCGCTATTGAACTACTGGGAACCGCTTCTAACGGTACTAAGGGTTTAAAGAAGATCCAACAGCTTCAGCCTGATGTGATTATTACCGATATGGTAATGCCAGAGAGCGACGGGCTGGCCGTAGTAAAGAAGATAATGCAGAGTAATCCTAAGCCCGTAATCTTACTGAGCTCATTAGAAAAAGAAGATCCTAAAGTGTTTGAAGCTCTCTCAGCGGGTGCTTTCGACTTTCTTAATAAAGAGGAGGTAACCAAGCTAGCCAAACAGCAACAGTTTCCTCTCAATGAGATGGTGAAAGTAGCGGCCGAAGTGTCGTTGGGTAAGCTTGCCCGAATGCAGGGCAAAAAAAATACATACGACCATAGTTTTGATGAACAGCTACGCTATGAGGCAATTGCTATCGGAGCTTCCACCGGTGGGCCAATGGCCGTTGAGCAGTTACTAAGCGGGCTACCCGCTAATCTCAACATTCCAGTGATTATCGCCCAGCATATGCCCGAACAGTTTTTGCGATCTTTCGCCAAACGCCTGAACCAAACAATTCCGCTGAGAGTAAAGCTAGCTGAACGGAATGAAGAGTTGGTTGGAGGAACAGTTTACGTACTTCCCGGCCACAAAAATAGCCATGTAGTTCGAGATATTAGTACCAATCAGCCTGTTTTTAACCATACTCAGAAAGAGTATAAAGAGTTTAATTTTCCTTCAATAGATGGGTTATTTACGTCAATGGCTAAGGTGTACGGAAAGAAACTAATTGGTATTGTGCTCACTGGTATGGGAAAAGATGGTACTAAAGGGCTTCAAGCAATTCAGCAGCAGCAAGGGTTCACTATCGCTCAAGATGAAAAGTCTTCGGTGGTGTTTGGAATGCCCAAAAGTGCTATTGATAGTAAAGTGATTAATCAGGTGTTAACGCTAAAGGAAATTCCGGGTTTTGTGGTGAGCTGTTTGGCATAAACGATAATAAACTAGTAGGAATGAGTAAGGAGAACGAATATAGAGAATTGTTTTTAGCAGAGGCTCTCGAAAATCACGAAGAGCTCAATCGACTGATTACTCAGCTAGAAAAGAAACCGGACGACCAATTGGCAATCAATGCCATTTTCCGGATTACGCATACCCTGAAGGGAAATGCCGCGGGAATGGGTTTTGAGAAGATTGCCGAACTGGGCCATACTCTAGAGACACTATTTGGCGAAGTACGAGAGCAACGCCTAGAGCTCAATTCCGATATGTTTACGGCCCTCTTTAAGGCCATCGATACCTTAGGCGCACTTATCCGGTCATTGACTGATGGCTCAAAAGTGGCCTACAAAGGTATTAAAACCAAGTTAGAAGTAATCTGCAAGCAAGCTAGTACTCCGTCTGAAGAAAAGGTGGAGAAAAAATTAGAAGAACCAGCTAAGTCAGTAAAACCAGCTTCATCATCCACCAAAAAAATCCGGAAACCTCGTAAAAAAAGTCCAGCCAAAAGTAAAAAAGACACACCAGCTACCAGTAAACCAGCGGAAGAAGCTTCGGCCCCCCAAGAAGAGGTAACAGCAACCGCGCCTGAACCAACTGAGGCGGTAGCGGAAAAGACTAGTGCAGAAACAGTTACTAACAAAACAGCACCAGAACCTCAAGAACAATCGCCGGAGAATAAAATTGTATTCTCGGATTTGGTGCAGGTGCCAGTTCGCAAACTTGATAATTTACTTAACCTAGTAGGCGAATTGATTATTGAGCGCGACCGGATTATTGCTTCTCATGCCGAACTGACGGGAGCCAACGAGTATTCTCGCCTAAACCGCATATCTTCTGATTTACAGTACTCCGTAATGGATGTGCGACTGGTGCAGGTGGGGTTTTTATTCAATAAATTTCATCGGGTAGTACGCGATGCATCCGCTTCGGAGAAGAAAGAAGTTGCTCTCCAGCTAGAGGGAACCGATACTGAGATTGACCGGAACATCCTGCAAATTATTAGTGATTCGCTGATCCACCTAGTTCGTAACTGTATTGCTCACGGTATTGAACACCCCGAGGCTCGGAAGCAGCTCGGAAAAGACCCTCAGGGCACAGTCACGCTGAAAGCCAGCAATGAAAATGATGGAGTCGTAATAGAAATTATTGATGATGGCAGCGGGGTCAATATTGATAAGGTACGACAGCGAGGAATCCAACGAGGCCTGATTTTAGCAGAGCAAGCTGCAACCATGCCAGACGAAGAAATAACAATGCTAATCTTTGAGCCGGGCTTTTCTACTAATGAGCAAATTAATGCTATTTCGGGAAGAGGAGTAGGCATGGATGTAGTGAAGAAAGCACTAGACTCAGTAAGCGGTAAAGTAGTGGTGCATAGCGCAGCGGGAGAAGGAACTCGCATCAGACTGTCTTTACCTTCGTCAATGGCGGTAAAAGGCACTTTACTATTTGAAGCCAATCAGACGGAATACGCTATTCCGCTTCCTTACACCGAGGCCGTAGTCTCACTCTATCGGTCGGAGGTGCATAAAGTAGGACGGGGGCTGGCGTTTACCTACCAAGGTAAAACAGTATCGCTAGTGTTTTTAAAAGATATACTGTCTTTGCCCCAAGACGCATCAGTACCTCAACCTGAAGATCTTCGCAAAAGCTGGGAGCAGCTTCACGATGAATCTCAACTGGAGGTTATTGTAGTGTCAGGTGGTAGCCATACCGTAGGACTAGTCGTTGATAAGCTCCTGCAACGGAAGGAAATTGTGGAAAAACCGCTCAATCAGCCGGTAGATCAAGTACAGTTTATTAGTGGAGTCACCATTCTAGGAAATGGTAATGTTTGTTTGGTCTTACACGTACCAGCTATTATAAGTTTTATTTTTCAAACCGCCCATCGTCAATCGGGGGCTTTATCTTGAACAGAATATGTCAATACTTACTTTACCCGAAAAACAGTTGGCCCAGGAGATTATTGAAGCGGGCTACGTACGTGCCGCCGACTCATTTTCCAGCATTGCTCAGCAACGGGTGGCAATAGAAACATCCGGTATAACGATATCAACATTTACTGAGGAAGATTTCTCAGTGAAAGAAACGGGAAGCCTTACATTAATAACCACTGAAATTATTGGAGACATACAGGGTAAAAGCTTTCTTCTGCTCACCGAATCAGAGTGTACGGCAATGTTTAGTACCTGTTTGCCACCCGGTGAGCCCTCCGAGGAAAGGCAGCTTATGGAAGAAGCCATTCTCAAGGAGCTAGACAACATAGTTTCAGCAGCAGTAATTACAGAGGCATCTAACATACTGCAAGTAAGCATCTACGGAGATGTACCCCAACTGGTAGAGGGCACCGCTGAAGAGGTACAACTTACGGTACTCGCTGATTTTACGAATTCGGCTGGTAGTGACATCTGCCTGTTTGCTAATACGCGTTTCTCATTTGAGCAAAATACCACCCTTCAACCTCGTTTCTTTTGGAAGTTTCACCAAAATTTTGTGGACTGTATAAAGAATCAGGCCAATGCATTAGAGCAGCATCGTCAGCTTCCTAACTCTTAGAAGTTATCACCATGAAGTTTTTAGTATCCACTCAGAAGTTTAAGTACATAGTGTTACTAACCGTTGCTATCTGGTTAGTAATTATCTGTACTCTGTTGCTAGATATTCCGTATAAAAACTTCTGGATTGGGACAAGCAGTGGCGTATTGGTCACGTACCTATTATTGATCTTTTATCGATCACTTCGGCAGCATAGCCAGTTACAACAGTCTTTAACCCAGTTAGCCAATGGTAAACCACCGCTGAGTAGTGCTGACCATCAAGTTGCGGGGCAAAAAATGATTGATAGGGTGTACGACAAGCTGGAAGAAGCCACTGTATTTATTAACGCGCTGGAAAAAGAAGAAAACACGACTGAACTGGTGCACCTTACCTCAGATGAATATCTCGGGCAGGCTCTGGTAAACGCCCGTACAACTTTCACTACTTATCGCCATCAGGAGCAACAACGCCGTTGGGTTGCGGAAGGGCTAGCTCACTTTTCGGAGATACTACGAGAACACACTGAAGATCTATCGGAACTTAGCTATCAGGTAATCCAGAATTTAGTAAAGTACCTAAAGGCAAATCAGGGAGGACTGTTCATTCTTAATGAAGAAGAGGAAGTTGAGGAGTCATTTTTAGAGCTACAAGCCTGCTACGCATACCAAAAGAAAAGATATGTCGAGAAGAAGGTAAAATTAGGGCAGGGACTGATTGGGCAGTGCGCTTTAGAGCGAAAGCCCATTATTCTTACGAAGGTGCCGTCAGACTACCTAGCCATTACTTCTGGGTTGGGCGAGGCAACTCCCCAGGCGATAGCCATTTACCCACTGTTATTTCAAGAAAAGTTAAAGGGCGTAATTGAGATAGCCTCCTTTAAACCTTTTGATGAGCACCAACTAACCTTTTTAAGCAAAGTAAGTGAGAGTATGGCATCTACTCTGGCCATTGTTCAAGGAGGTTTTCATGCCCGACAGATGTTGGCAAGCTCTCAAAAGCTTGCTGAAGAACTGCGCACCCGAGAGGAGAAAATGAGTGGATACTTAGAAGAACTTCATTTAGCTCAGCAAAAAATGGAGATGAAACAGGCAGAGTTAAAAGGGGTTTTTAAAGCAATGGATGCCTCATTATTAGTAGGGTATTTTCACTTAGACGGTCGCCTAATAACCGCCAATCAGAATTTTGCTAAGTTACTTGCATTTCCTCTTGAAAAGATAAAAGGCATGAGAGGAGTTTTAGCCGAGGCCGAGCGGGGAACCTCAAAAATATGGGAAGAGCTAGCTTTGGGAGAAAGTTTATCCGGTGATTTTTTATTAAAAACTGCTGATCAAGAAGAGAAGTGGATCAATGCTTCGCTCTCAGCGGTTCTTTCGTCTGAGGGGGAGATAGAAAAATTCTTACTGTTAGGAACCGATATTACTGAGAAAAAACTCGTATTAGAAAAGTTGTCCTTAGTAGCCGACAATACTGATAACTCAGTGATTATTACCAATAAATACGGGCAAATTGAGTATGTGAACGATGGGTTTGTCAACCTAACCGGCTATCAGGCTGAAGAGGTTATGTGGCTACGACCCGGTGAAGTACTGCAAGGGCCTAACACTGATCCTAAAACAATAAAGCGGATCGGTCAATTTCTTAAAAGGGGTGTTGCCTTTTACGAGGAAATTCTGAACTATACGAAAAGTGGAAAAAGCTACTGGATATCGCTTATGATTAACCCGGTGAAAAATGAAGCGGGCGAAGTAGAGCGGTTTATCTCTATTCAGGCAGATGTAACCAAAATTAAAGAAGCTACTCTAGATTATACCTACAAACTGGAAGCCATCAGTAAATCTAATGCGGTAGTTGAATTTAATAATCAAGGAAAAATACTGAAAGCCAATGATATGTTCTTGGAAGTGAGCGGGTTCACTAAAAAGGATATGATGGGCCAGTCGTATGAATTCCTGATACCAGAAGAAGAGAAAGGAAAGCCTCAAACCCAAATTATGTGGGACAATCTAAAAGAAGGTACCTTCTTTTCCGGCGAATTTAGACTTAAGGGACAAGATGGACAGGAATTATGGCTGAATGGTACATATAATCCAATATTTGATCTGGAAGGAAAACTGCACCGGATTATTATGTTCGCTCAATTCACAACATATGAGAAAGAAAAACAGCAGGAGCTAGATAGTAAGGTAAAAGCATTTAACAGTGTGATATCAACTTTAGAAATGGATAACCACGGTAGCCTGAAAAAAGCCAATCAGTGCTTCTTGGAGGTTTTTGGCTACAAGCGTCGCGCCATTGCTCAAAAGCACCTAAAAGATTTATTAGCTCCCCAGTGTCCGCTGCCCGCCTTAAATGATATTCAAGAACACCCTACTCACAATCTTATATTACTAACCAACGATGGGGAAGAAAAGCATTTACGGGGTACATTTACCGGAATAGACGATCTGACTGGCGAAAAGACCAAAATAATGCTAGTACTGTTAGAACCTACAACTAACTTAAAGTAAGTGCTTTATGCCTGCTACTCAAATTACTGATGAAGAGTTAAAATCACTGACTAGTGCTATATTACGCCGCTACGGAATTGATTTCACCTGCTACGAGCCTACGTCCCTTAAGCGAAGGGTGGACCGTTGCATTAGCGTGCTTAAGCTAGAAACGGTACATAACCTCTGGGTGAAGCTGCTAAAGGATCAGTTGTTTGTGCACCGTTTCATGGACGAGGTATCGGTAGGCCTTACGGCTATGTTTCGGGACCCAATACTGTGGAGAGCACTAAAAGCGGATATCCTCCCTAAGCTAGCTGCTAATAACAAAATCAGTATATGGCACGCCGGATGCTCATCGGGCGAAGAGGTGTATACCATGGGAATTGTACTTCAGGAAAGTGGATGCCAGTCTAAAAGTAAAGCAATAGCTACTGATATTAGCGACGCTGCCATTGCTGAGGCCCAACAGGGGAAATACCATCATATGAAGCTCGCTGACTACGGGAAAAATTATCGGGAATATAATTCACTAGCATCATTTGAGAAGTACTACCAACGAGGCGGTGGTGATGGAATGATGGATAGCCAGTTAATTCAGCACGTAGATTTTCGTCATCACAATCTGATCAGTGAACTGCCCCCGGGCCAGTTCGATATTATTTTTTGCCGCAATGTGATGATCTATTTCGATAATCAAGCAAAACTTAACTTGCTGGAGCGTTTTCATCAGCATCTTAACGAGGGAGGCTATCTGATTATTGGCTTCTACGATGCGCTAGTTCCCCTAATTGACAAAAGCAAGTTTCACTTCCTTAACTTAGATGCTAAAATTTTCCAGAAGATAGGATAACAATTTAAGGGGAATACCGAATTGCTCGATGACTAGATTGCTGAGGTTATTATTAATTTTCACCGTTCACCGTTCACCGTTCACCGTTCACCTTTCACCGTTCCACGGCGGCCTTTCATATTTTTACTCCTATTCTTTTTTGGGAGGATTGATCATAATGTGAGCTCGGTGCGTACCGGGGTCCATAATCCAGGGCATGCCGGGAGCTTCGGGGCTAAGCGGTAAGCCAGTGCTGGCAGCAGTAGCGTAGGGAATATAGACTACGTAACGAAAATCGGGTTCGGTTACTTCACCGGTTTCGGCATTGTAGCGATCTTCCGGAGCACTAAGTACGTATAGCGTAGTTGGGTCTTCGGGCATAGTGAGACTGCCGGATTTTACTTCGGTTTCTCGCATATCGAATATCTCTTGGGTAGATTTTCCTTCTTTTTTCAGGTCGCGCCCTCGTTGCATAAACGGTTCCAGATCGCGGTGGTAGCACGAGGCGCTGAACCCTTTTCGGTTGGGGTCATCGGCGATACAAACCATATCGTTGCTGCCCTCGCGTAAGGTTACCAGTTCGCCCGCTTCGTTGAAGCCGTAAACCATTGCCTCTCCCCGCAGTTCTTCCGGGGCAGCTAGTATTGCATTCTTGATCTGTAATTCAGCATCAGGAACGGATTCTTGTCCCACACAGGATAAAGCGATACTGATAAAGAGAAAAATCGGTAGGTACGTTTTCATAGTGCTCAATTGTTGGATTGTTGAATGGTTCAATTGCTAAATTGTTTTCCGGTCGATTGGATTGCCGACCAACCAGAATGAAAATTATTGAAGTTATCACTAATTTTCAATTTTCCCGTTTTTTCCGGCCTCCGGTTTCCAATATTCTTTCATAACTGACTCTGTAATTGTTGGTACGTTGGTTCTAGGTTTAAAGTATCGGCGTATTGCTGCTGAAGTGCCTGTAAATCTTGAAATAAACTGGCTACTTGATCAGCGTACGCGGGGTCATCAGCTAAGTTCGTTGTTTCGTGCGGATCTTGTTGAAGATCATACAAAAGTACTTGATTAATGTCGGGGTACACAATTAGTTTCATCCCATCCTTACGAATCATGCGCTGGTAATTGATATAAGCACCATAAATGGCCTCGTAGGCTCCGGTGTCAGTTCTACCCTGAGCCAAATTCAGCAAGCTGGTAAACTCCACGTAGTTGGGCTTGGAAATATTGGCTAGCTCTAAGCTGGTAGCCATAACATCTTGCAAGTAGACATCGGCATCTATTCGCTGGTTCGCCGGTATTTTGGGGCCTACTAGCATCAGGGGAACTCGTACGCTATGATCGTACATATTTTGTTTGCCCAGCAAGCCATGCCGCCCAACCGATAATCCGTGATCTGCCGAGAAGAAGACGTAGGTGTCCTCCATTTTTCCGCTGGCTTCCAGTGCATCTAAGATTTTGCCAACTTGCTCATCTAGGTGCGTGATGATCGCGTAGTACTCCTGTGTGTGTATTCTGGTAGCGTATTCGGTACGCGGAAACGGAGCCAGGGCCTCATCGCGAAGTTTGGCTCCCAGACCAATATCTTCATCGTAGGGGTAGCGAGGCATCCAGCTTTCGGGTAACGAAATGCTATCTAATGGGTAGCGGTCTACGTATTCTTTAGGAGCTTGCCGAGGATCGTGCGGGGCATTAAATGCCAAGTACATAAAAAACGGCTCGGGTTTAGCAGTAGCACTATCCAGAAAATCCAGCGCATCGTCCCGCAGTACTTCGCTCCAGTGTTGCCCGCCTTCCCAGAAGCCTCCCATCGCCGTATCGTAGGGCGACCAGGAGGTATCTTGCTCATTTTTAGGCCGGTTGTAGCCTAATGGCATCGTCTCAGGACGATCAAACGAACCTTGGCTACGAAAATCGCCTGGCATTCCGGGGCGTACGTGGCGTACTGCTTGGAACACTGAATCAGGGTTAGCGGCCACGTGCCATTTGCCGGTTAGGTAAGTGTTGTATCCCTGTTGTTCCATCAGGTTGCCCCAAGTTTGCGCCAATGCCAGTGAGTCGTTCTGCTGCCACTGATCTTTAAACTGATTAGCGCGCCAGAGTGATCGTCCTGAGATCATCATACTGCGAGAGGCAATACATACCGCCCCGTTCCAGCCGCCCATATTGTAGGTATGAGTAAAGGTGGTGCCGTCACGAACCAGCCTATCCAGATTTGGAGTTGCTATCTCCGTATTGCCCAGCGCGTGAATGGCAGTGTACGTCATATCATCGGCAAACAGAAAAACGATATTGGGCAGCGATGGTTGGTCCGGTTCTTCATCAGTTGGGGAACAGCCAAATTGTATTAATACGGAAGACAGGGCAAAGAGCACCAGAAAGAAATGATTCACCATAGAAACCGGAAGTTGATAGTAGCGTACGGCAAAATATCAATTAGCTTCCTGATAGTCAAATAGCTCTTTCGTCTTGATTGCTTCGGATACTTTCGGCGGCACCATTTCTTCCCAACCGGACTGCCCCGAACGGATCATAGCTAGTACATCATCGCTGTAGATAGAAAGATTAGCTTTGCTGGTAGGCTGTACATCTACAATCTGCTCCTTTTCGCACAGGTACTGATAAAGCTTAACCAAGTGATGGGGAAGTTCCAAATCATCGACGCACATCAACTCTTGGGTCTCGGTGTGGCACGCGGGGTACACATACAGCCGGATATTGCGCTTAAATAGCGTTCCGAAGGCTTCCAGAATGCCCCCGCTCAGATCGTGGTAGTAATCTTCTTCAAAAAGCTGCTGCAAACTTTTGATTCCGAGCACGATAGCGATCTTACCCCGGGTAACTTTAGAAATATAATTGGCTAGCGAATAGTAGCGCTGATAGTCCGAGATCATTACTTTCTGATCTAAAGAACTTAGAATATCCACCCGGTGTAGAAAGTCTGTATCGTCAATTTTAGCATCATCGGTGAGGCTGTTCAGGGTCAGTTCAGAAATACGAATTAAGTTTTCGTCTTCAATGGGTTCAGCCTCCTGAAATGCCTGTAAACCGGCGTGTAGCATATCCATATTCACATGCGTAACCGGCCGAAAGCGACCCCGCAAGATCATCACATTCTTTTTGTATAGGGCTTCTTGAGGTTGCAGCACGTTACCGTCGGCATCAAACATAGTGGCCCGGCTCAATCCGTGCTTCACCAACTTAAGCGCCATCAGCCGATTATCCACCGAAGTAAAGTCGGGACCAGTTAGCCGGAAAAAATCAATCTCTATGCGGTCGCTAGTCAAGTTGTCTACCAACGAAAGCATCATTTCCTGTGGATCTGATAGTTTGGTACAAGCATAGATTAGATTTACTCCCAGCACTCCCAGTGCTTGCTGCTGTAAGCTGGCTTCGTTATCGTACAGCAGTACGTGGATCACACACTCGTTCATGCCCCCCTGCGGCTCGCACTGAAACCGTATGCCCAACCAGCCGTGGCCCTGATTGGTTTTATGGTAGTTGAGTGTCTCTACCGTATTGGCAAAAGCGAAAAATTTAGTAGTTGAAGCAACTTCCGAAAGCCGAACTCGAACCAGCCGCATCTCGTGCCGCAGCATTCCAGCTAAGCGTTCTTCGCTCACGTAGCGTTTGGTTTTCCCGTAGATTTCATCGCTGAACTTCATGTCGTAGGCCGACATGGTTTTAGCAATGGTTCCGGAAGCACTACCTACTTTAAAAAAATTGGAAGCGGTTTCCTGTCCGGCACCAATCTCTGCTAGAGTTCCATAAATGCTACGGTCTAGGTTGAGCGTCAGTGCTTTTTCTTTGGTTGATGGAGTACGTTCGTTTTTCATAGTTGCTTTCTTCTAGTGATAACATTACTCATCGGGTAGGGGTTACCTTGTATATCGTATTGGTAGTCTTATTGTTTTTTACTAATGCGAATGCGATAACCCCTCTCTGCTTGTTAATTTGAACCTAACTTTATGAAAACCTTATTCATCATCCTAGCGATTCTCGGTATTTTAATTGTCGCAGTAGTAATTGTGGCTGACCCGGTGGCGGAAAATATTGTTAACCAACGGCTAAGTAAAGCTAAAGGAGTTCGGGGTACGGTGCGCGACGTAAACGTTAACTTGTGGAAGGCGACCGTACATATGATTGATACAAAAATTTATCGGCGCAATGATCAGGGTGATAAACCTATGTTCTCGGCGGATACTATTCTTGTGGATTTGCAGTGGAAGCATCTATTGCAAAAAACGTTGGTAGGAGATGTTTACCTAAGCAATGCTGAGTACAACTACGAAATGAGCCAGGCCGGTCAATCAAAAAAATCTCAATCGTACTACCAATCTCGCCTTCCCCGATTACTAGCTTCTACAGCCGATTCGTCTAGTTCAAACAATTCCGGTAAGATTCCCCCATTCACGGTCGTTAGTTTGCGAATTGTGCAGGGAAAAGTGCACTTTCTGGATAGTTCCACTGATCCACCTCTTACGGCTTCTCTAACTGATCTTACCATTAGTGGAAAAAACATTTCCAATCAGCCGCAAAGCTCGCAACAATTTCCGGCTTCGTTGCAAGTGGAAGGAAAGACTACTGGAGACGG
Source organism: Tunicatimonas sp. (assembly GCF_049647865.1). Classification (NCBI taxonomy): domain Bacteria; kingdom Pseudomonadati; phylum Bacteroidota; class Cytophagia; order Cytophagales; family Catalimonadaceae; genus Tunicatimonas; species Tunicatimonas sp. The sequence goes on from NZ_JBARYM010000300.1 coordinate 16,942, forward strand.
TGAACTTACCTTAGATACCGAAATGGATTTGCTGCCAGACCGCCCGGCCTTTGTCTCCGACCTAACCATCAAAAGTATTAATTTGCCAGACTTGAATGACTTTTTTGAGGCGTATACCGGGATTAGCATGAACGAAGGACAACTAGATGTTGCCTCAGAGCTTGAAGTGAGTAACGGTGTAATTGACGGTTATATTCGCCCCGATTTAAAGAATATTAAAGTAGTGGAATTTGGGGCCGGTTCTAACTCCGACGAAGGGTTCTTTGGCAAAAGCTGGGAGCTGATAGCCGGTATGGGGCTGCAAATTCTACAGACCGATGGAGATCAATCACTGGGGCGCATCCCGATTCAACGGAAATACACAGAGAAAGAGAAGAACCAGCAGAAGTCGGTGTTTGACTCAGTTGGCGAAGCTATTTCGGAAGCGTTTCAGGAAGAAATCGATAAGCAGCAAGCTCCTACATCAAACGAGGTTTCGGCAAGTAGTGCACAATGAGTGCTACTGGGCCGGAAGCACTTCAGGTTCAATCCAGTTTTCATCTTCCCGGATGAGTTCAATAAGTTCATCTACGGCTTGTTCGGAAGGAACATTGCGCTTCACCACTTCCTGTCCCCGGTAGAGCGTGATCTTTCCTTTGCCGGAACCCACGTAGCCATAGTCAGCATCGGCCATTTCGCCCGGTCCATTGACGATGCAGCCCATAATCCCGATTTTTACCCCCTTCAGATGATCGGTGCGCTGACGAATCATGGCTGTGGTTTCCTGAAGATCAAACAGAGTGCGACCACAAGAGGGGCAGGAGATGTACTCCGTTTTAGACATACGCGTGCGCGCTGCCTGCAGAATGCCGAAAGAAATGCCGTTGTTGCGTTTTATCAGAACAAGCTGCTCGGCTCGGTCACCTGGCAGTGCAGTGCTCAACATAATACCATCGCCGAAGCCATCAATCAGTAATCCGCCTACGTCAGTCGCGGCATACAGCGGAAGTTGCTCATCGTTCGCTTCGGTATATTTTCTCAGTACAATCACTGGGTTTTGCACGTGGGCTTCCAACAGATTGAAGAAGAACTTACGCTGCTCGGGCATGGCGTGTTGGTTCTCAGTATCTAGCAGTAGTACCAGCGTAGGATCATTCTTAAGCGTTTGGATAAATGCATCGCTCCAGTCTGACAAGCGAGTGTGCAAAAAATTTAATTGCTGATGGCGCGTTTTGTTTCTTTGGTATTCCCCTAACGATAGAAATAAGGGATATTTATTGTGCTGATCATCCTGCTGCTGCCATACTGCATAGTGCTGAATTTCTTTAAGTC
>NZ_JBARYM010000301.1:0-1525 GCF_049647865.1 Tunicatimonas sp.
AGTCAGCACCGTTCACGTTACTTCATATATTTATAATGTAAAGTTGATATAGAATGAGTGTTCATTAAGATTGCATAGGTTGAAGTTGCACCCACAGTGGTGCGACAAGGTTGTTGTAAAGTAAAAACCGGGGATTGGTGTCTACCATTTTTCTTATTTAAGGTCTGACTACAGTAATTTGTAGTTTGTTAAGGCGATCGTACCTCGCGAGAAAGGTTAAGAAACGTTGGAATTAGTTAATTTTATTTTTCAGCTAGTATCATAATCTTTTGCCAAATACTTTTGTCAACAACAATTCCCGCTTCCAAATTATTGGATTTGGTCAGTGAACTTCGCTCTCCTGGATAGTAGATCTTATCTTCTGGGCTTATGGGTTCTACATTATGAGTAAAATCAATGATTTCTTCTATGAGCTTTTGCTGTAGTTCTTCATCGTTAAAAACTCCAGGGTAGATACAAATGTAAATTTGAGAAATTGCTGTCTCAATTTCTTTTGAGCTTATTCTATAAGTAGAATTTCCCGCCGCCATAACAGTGGCCAGCATATCCAGAACTATTGAAAGAGCGGAACCTTTCCAATAGCCGATGGGCAATCCCCGCTCTTTTGATAAGATTTTATCAGGGTCATTGGAGAGTTTATCGTTGTCATCCCAACCGCCAGGGTAAGGTAACTTTTCACCTCTCAATTTATAATCGTTGATTTTACCGAACGCAAATTGGGAAATTGCCATATCTAGAACAACATGTCCCTTTTTTCTCGGTACTGATATAACAAACGGGTTATTACCAATACGGCTTTCTTTTCCACCCCAAGGCGGCATGTTTGGTTTAGTATTGGTAAACATAATCGATATGCAGTTGGCGTCTGCTGCTTGTTTACCATAAGTACCTCCTCTCATCCAGTGATTGGTGTTACGCAATGCCACCATTCCCATTCCATGCTGTTTAGCCAATTCAATGGTCCTGTTGGTACACTTGGTTGCATTGATAATGCCAGGACCAAAATGGCCATCCCACCGTTCTATACTGCCAAAAGATTCTATTTTTTCTGCCTCCGCTTTAATGTTAATCACTCCGTTTTCAATATACTCAATAAAAAGTGGGACACGGTTAATTCCATGAGAACTCACACCATCTAAAGTGCTCTCGGTAAAAACATTAGCTAATAATTGGGCTTTTTCTGGAGTAAAATTATACTTAACAAAAAGTTCGTGAAGTACTTTCTGTATGTCTTCGGCTAGAATGCGCATGGATGTTTTAATTCAATTTTATTGATTACAAAGGTAGATGGGGTTGGCATTTCGTTGTTTATTTTTCATTCTTCATACTCATGTAGGAATTGTACAACTTTCCCTGCTAGTGTACCCACTCTATATTTTCCACCTGCATCATTAAAGTTAGAGTCTATGATTTATGAATTGAATGGTCTGGGAAATTTTCCAAAAAAACCTCAATGGCTACCTATGCATTAGATAGAGGTTGTCCATCCTTTAACAGGTCAGAAGCTCTTTCAATTGAATTATTA
>NZ_JBARYM010000302.1:0-3498 GCF_049647865.1 Tunicatimonas sp.
TCCCAGCACTAAACCAATAATTATTTGGGTGTGTAGCGGTAGTTTTTTCATGTAGTGTAGTTCAATTGTTCTGCTTTTAAAATAAGCGACCGTAAAAATGCAAAATCCTTGGAGTAAATACTAATAGGAAAATCAAGAACGTTGTAAATTAGCTTCCCAAACCAATGGTGATCAGTTGTTTGGTAGTACAATATTTGGTATTATTTATTAAAATGAGAATAAAATTTGTTTTGGCTGTATGGCTGCTAGGAATTAGTGCCTGCACTAGCACCAAGCACCAACTAGTGCCCCGCTACGGTTTCAACTTTCAAGAGGGTGAAAGATTGGTGATTGCGCAGTTTCAAAGCCGATCTACCGTGTCTGACTACGCTACCGAGCAGCTTCTTAATGCGTTCCAACCGTGCGAGGATGTAGAAGTTGTACCCCCGGATACGGTACACAACTTTTTTTACCGAAATATGCTGCATGTTAACCCGATCTGGAATGTGGATATTCCAATGATGGTACGCATCCGGCAAGCAACCCAGGCGCGTTACTTACTCGTTGGAAAGTTCTTAGACGAATCTACTAGCCGACCGCCCGTAAGCAACGCCCTGCGTCATCCTAACGGGTACCTGGAAGATATTCACGAAAGCTACTCGAAGATTCAGTTTTTGCTGTACGACCTAGCTACGCACCGAACCGTACTGAGCCTACAAACCCGTACCAAAGCCCGCCAGTACAACCATTCAGACGAAGATGGCGATGTCATGAGTTTTCACGCCCCGGCTAATCTGACCAGAACAGTAATTAATAAAGGAGTAAAGGAGTTAGCCGATGCTTGCGGGTGTAAGTAGCGGATTTATAATAAATACCTTTTACTGGTGGCTCATTTTAAAGGTTGCTTCCATCACGTACATTATTTACCTTAGAAGAATAAGCACATATCTATGGAACGAGTTGCCACTAAATTTTTATCGCTAGAAGAGTACAATCAGCTAGAAGAGCAGACCCAAACTCGGTACGAATATCACGGAGGCGAGGTGTTCGCGATGGCTGGTGGGACTCCTAAGCATGGTATTATCGCTGGAAATATTATCGGGTTACTCAAAAGCCAACTAAATAAAGGTTGTCGGGTAGGCAGTAGTGATTTGAAGTTTTATATTGAGTCCATTAATAAGTCACTCTATCCCGATGCTTCCGTCATCTGCCGACCTTACCAAGTATCCGAACATGATCGTAATGCACTGATTAATCCAATTTTGCTAGTAGAAGTGTTATCGGAAAGTACCGCAAATTATGATCGTGGATCAAAGTTTCATTACTACAGCGAACTACTCTCATTACGGGAATACATGCTGATAGAACAAAACACTTGGAAAGTGGAAACCCGGTACCGAAACACTGCCGATGAAGAATGGAAGATGAACTGGTTTGAGGGAGAAGATGCTTCCGTTACGTTACATTCTATGAATGCGACTATTCCTCTGGCTGATATCTATCAGGAAACCGAAGATTTGTAAGCTGAATGTCTGCCTAGCATGCTATACTTTAGCTTTCTTGACTTAATTCTGCATCGGAGTACAGACTTCTATCAGAAATCCATTGATGTCTCTCAAATACCCAACCTCTTGTCTCCAGGGTTTCGTCTTTATCTTTTCGGCTACGGTAGCCCCTGTTGCTACAGCTTGCTCCATTACCTCTTTAGGCTGGTCAGTAGTAAACGCTAGTTCTACGCCGAAGGGTTTTGCCGTAGGTTGGCTCTTGGTAAAGCCGTTCTTCAGATTAGCGTTAGCCAGTTCCCAAGAAGCAAAGGCAATGGTCGTTTCGCCCGAAACCAGCTCACCGTAGTCCTGTTCAGGCGTGACAAACTTGCGTTGGAACCCAAATGCTTGCTCGTAAAACGAAACAGTTTTTTCTACATCAGGTACGTACAAAATAGTGTAAGCGTATTGTATCATTGTTAGGTAAGTTACTCTTCTCTCTTGAGATACTCGTCGGTGAAGTGCGACCGCCGTTTGAGCTGAGCGAATTTAGTGGCATTATAATCCTTAGAGCCACCCTTAGGAATCGACAGGCTTTGCCACTGCTCCCCTTTAATCATCTTACCCAAGTAGGTAATTTGCCCTACATGATAGGCGTAATGGGCTAGTTGGCGATTGATAGCCTCTACCACCGTATGCCCCATATTACGGATGTAAACTATGTTCTCAAAATTGTCAGCATTTACCGAATCCAGTGCTCGAAAAAGACAGCTTCAACCTTCGTTCCATTTGTTCAGTAACTCTTTGCGGTTCCTAATATGATCGTAAATTCCTCATCGCGGTTACGCCACTCCTTTTCTCCGTCGGTAGTGAGAAAATCAGTCCAGCGAGAGAGCATATTACCCGCTAGATGGTTGACAATGACAGCGATAGAATTATTATCCGGATTAGGTTCCCAGAAAAGCTCAGCTTCGGTAAGTTGAGCGAAGGTTTTATCGCTCAGCGAGCAATAGTAAGCAAACTGCTTTTTTACACTTTCCAAATAGTTTTCTATCATGCCTTTATTCTTTAGTTCTGCTATGCGATTCGAGTAACCCTACTGCGCTTTTTAAACGCCCAGCAGCAATCCAATCTATTGAACTTACGTCCTTTTATTTCATTTTGGTACATCATCACCCCTAAACCAAAGAATATTTGGTGATTTACAAAAATGCTTAATACTACCTTCAGCCAGGACGGTTGCTTACCGAAGCGCATTTGCAGATTGGCGTAGCGAAGTACTTGCGCCCAGTTCAGCAACCATCAAGGAGCGTAGCTATACCCTTGCGCCGCGCGGCGCAACCGTTCCAGACCAGTGATGTACGCTTGCGCCAGCCCGCGCAACCCCTCATTACCGGTCGCCCTTCCGCCAGCCGATTCAAGCGTTCCGCACTGCCGTTTTACGCTTTCTCCTACCCAACTAACCATTCCGCACCACCACTGAATACCCATCTTTCTTACCGGAAAGATAAAATGGTACAACCCTCCCGAAGCCCCATGTAGCTTTTACGCTGAAAATGCTGAAACTGAAAATTCGCTTTGGTGTATTTTGCGGCTATTTATAAAATAATCGTAGATAGTATGATCTCAAAGCTAACTACTCTATATAATTATGAAATGAAAAAATATATATCCGCGATTTTTGTGCTACTGCTTTTGAATTGTTGTCAAGAGCAAGAAACAGAGGTTCAGAAACCTGAATTTAGGATTAGTGAAATACTGTATGAAAATAGTGATGATATTGCTAGGGCTAGCTTTAATTCAAGTACTAATGAATATGTATTATTTTTTCATAGGAAAGATGATAGTGGAGATAGAATATTTGATGGTCCATTCATTTATAAAGTACTGAATAAAGACTTTAAAGAAATTAGAAGCGGAGAATTTGGTTCAGAGCGCAGTGATAACAACGATGTTTGGTTCTTCATGAAAATCTTACCTCTCGCTGATACTGTACTTAGAGGTATCCATGAAGTGTTGCAAGATGGTAAGATTA
>NZ_JBARYM010000303.1:0-5946 GCF_049647865.1 Tunicatimonas sp.
ACTTCACCTATAATCGGCTGCGGGACAACTCGACCCTTCGAGCGAAGTTTTACATCATAAACTTTGACGAACCCGAGCGTTCTCACCGGTGTAATCCGTTACTGGCAAGCAGTCTGAACGACATTACCGATGCCTACGAAAGCGCGTACTCAATGATGCTTAACCTGAACCGGAGCTGGATAAAGAAGCAAGGCGACTTCTTTGTCGAGTCGCCAATCAATATTGTTACGGCGTGTATCTGGTTCCTCAAACGGTATGATCAGGGGCAGTACTGCACCCTGCCCCACGTCATAGAGCTGCTTACTTCTCCCTACGAGGAAATGTTTCCGGTGCTATTGGATCATCCCGAACTTGAGGTGTATATGCAGCCCTTTGTATCGGCTTACAAGCGCGGAACCTTTGATCAGTTGGAAGGACAAATTGCCTCGGCCCGCATTGGCATGGCCCGCTTGGTATCCCCTCCGCTCTACTGGGTGATGTCGGGCAATGACTTTACGTTGGATATTAATAATCCGAACGATCCTAAGATTCTATGCTTGGCAAATAATGAAGAAAGGCGGGCCGTGTACGGCGCGGCCCTAGGGTTGTATAATTCTCGCTTGATACGAATGATTAACAAACCTGGTAAAATCCCCTGTGGGGTTATCATCGATGAGTTGCCAACCATCTTTTTCCGAGGGCTTGACCATTTGATCAATACGGCTCGTAGTAACCTAGTGGCTGTTTTACTGGGATTTCAAGACTTTTCTCAATTGGTGCGTGACTACGGACGAGAGGAAGCGACGGTTATTAAAAATACCATAGGCAATGTGTTTGTGGGTAACGTGGTAGGGGAGACTGCTAAAGAGTTATCCCAGCGCTTTGGAAAAATCAAGCAAAAGCAACATTCTCACTCCATAACAACGACCGGAACCACGGAGAACCTTAGTTCAAGAATGGATACCCGTATACCTGACTCAGTGATGAGCGAGCTAAGCCAAGGGACGTTTGTAGGAACCGTAGCCGATAGTAAAGAGATAAAGATAAAGCTAAAGGTATTCCACGCCGATGTAAAAGTAGATGGATTGTTAATCCAGCGAGAAAATAACAGCGAACAGCCCATACCAGCCTTTCGCCAACAGGCCTTCCTTGATGCGGCAGGCCGTAATTGTAAAGAAAAAGTGCTTCAGGAGAATTTTGAAAAAATTCGGCAGGATGTTAAAAATATCTTACAATCCGAGCTGAAGCGTATTCAAAATAATGATCAAGGGGAGTTTGCCGCTTGACCCATATATACGCGTTGATTTTACACTCATTTATTAAAAACGACCATGCAACAATCTTTACAAAACTCACCCCCGCAGCATCCAACCGGTTCTGGGGATTTGGATGATCCCACACAGTGGAATGACTTTAAGAATTATACTGATCCTGATCAGGAAGAGGACGAAGGAGCTTCCTCTCCGGTAGTCACCGCCGCCGATGATTCGCCTTTATCCAGTGAAAGCGATCAGGATCAGTATGAGGAAGAAGATGTCTTTGGTAGCCTAGCGATGGAAGAAGAAGCGGACTCGCCCACCGAAGACGTGGTTGGGGACTCCTTTGTACCGCCGCTAAATACTACCCTACATGCTACCTTTAGTGCGGAAAGCCTGCAAATCATTCAACGGTTACATTTCGATCTGTCATCGCAAGACCATTTTAAAAAATTGCAACCCCTGAAGATCATCTACGAATCCGAGTGGTTAGATAAGCCGATGATTCTATTGGCTTGGCCCGTTCTCAATGCGCAGGGCGAGATCAGCATCAACGTAATACCATATTTACAGCACTTTAATTAGATCAGTGTCTGTAGGATTACTACGATGGTGCTGTTCCTTTCACTTGTAGATGACGATTCCATATTATTCTTGTTGGGGGATTAACGACACGACCCCTGCTTTAAAAATTTACCGGCATGCCTACTCTAACTGAGCAAATAACCCAACAGCAGCAGCGCTACCTTTCTTTACTGAATAAGCATAAGGTGGACTACCTAACGATAGGTAATTTAGCTATGCGTAAGTACGATGAGCTCTCCTGGGTAGGAAATATTGCCGTTTGGGTAAAGCCTGATGAGCAGAACTACGCTAAGCTCAAGGATGCTTTAGCCGAAGGGGGCAAGAAGCTTCGGGGGTGAAGTAAACGTTTTGTCAATAAGCAAGATAAACCCTTGATTACGATTGGTAAAAAGGATCAACACCTGGAAGTGGTGAATTACGCAGCAGGCATGCTATCCTATCAATGGAGTGAATTCACTCGACGAAGTGAACAACTAAAAATTGGCTCACTCACTATTCCAGTGCTTTCCAGGGATGACTTGACTACCCATATAGCGGCCACCCTAGATCCTGGTTTGGCCACCAAAGTAACCCCTTCCAAAGATCAGACAGTTAGTAGCCGCCCATCAGTCGCAACAAAGCGCACTAGTACGCATTCTACTGCTAACCAGCTTATTGACTGGGGGGAAGCATCTCGGACGATGAACCCCGCCCAGCTTTTAGAAGATTTTGGTTTTAAGCACGACCCAACTAAAGGTAGCAAGCGTGGAGCCAATGGACAAGTATACAAGCGAGATGGAGAAGCTGTTCTCATGTATCCCAACCCGGATTCCAAGGCTGTGCTGATCAATCAATTGACTGGGGAGAAAGGCGATAGTATTACCTTTCTAAAGTCACAACTCGCCAACGATCCGCACCGTGTGAATAGCTATATCAAAGAGCACTTTGGGGGGGTGCCCCCCTTACAGTACGCTACACCACGGAAGTTTGCTACCCCTGGTAAACGGATGAGGGGGCAGCCGGTGATCCCTGCCCCTAACATCCCGGCAGACGTTCGCTCTCAAAAACCAGTAGCCACTCGGTCCTTACAAGATAAATACCAAATGCGGCTGTTAGACAATTTTGCCTACTTAACGCATAGAAATATAAAAAAAGCCACCGTGGAAGACCCAAGTTTTCGCGGACAGGTACTGAACGCTCGGGGGTGGAGCGACCAAAAAGAACAGCCCGTAGCGGTAGATAACACGGTCTTTCCTATGCGCAACGATGAGAAGTTACAGACAATTATCATGAAAAATGAGAAGTTTAGCGGAATGCCAAAGGTCAGCCGGGCTGGGGCCATCTGGCAGTCTAACCCTACCTTTCTGCTGGCTAAAGATACAGCGATTGGTGAACACCTCATTCCGGCGGGAACGCGTGCTTCCTTACGGGTGGGTGATCCTGATAAAATGGCACCTTTATCGTCAACAATCGCGTTTAGGGTGGCGGGCAAGCTCCAGGAAGTACCCGTATCGGCTGATCAAGTAACCGCAATAGAACACGCTAGAATCAATACCAGATTATCCCGGCTCGTGGTCACGGAGAACCCCATTGATGCGTTGTCATTTCATCAGTTGATGCCCCCTCGGGGCCTTGAGTCTCGCGTGTATGTAGCGACAGGGGGCAACCATTCTGCCGCTCAAATTGAGACGGTGCAGGGGCTACTAAAAACCCATCAACCCCAACAGGTGGTGTTTGCCAACGACCGGGATCCAGCCGGAACCAAAGCGACCATCAACCAGATGGGAGCACTATCGGAAGGCAAGGTGTCGGTACACCTGGACGAGAAAAAGGATCACTACCAGCTGCAAGTGCAAGTACCTACTGGACAAGCTATTGAAAAAGTAGCCAATAGCTTCGTTGCTCAAGTAAACCGAGCTTCGGTGAAACATACTGATTCAGCAAGCAATACATCGACGGTCTACCTGCCAAAAGATTTGTCTACCTTAGTACAAACCCAACACGCAGTAGCCGACTGGTTAAATAAAAACCAAACCCAAGGCCAATCCCCTACATTTAAAGTAGTAAACTCTAGGGATAACGACTTTAACCAGGATGTAAAAAACCAGGCTAAAGAGAAGCAATTGAAAATAGCGTCAAAAAAAAAGCCCCTTCGTCCCGATGTGAATGACAAGCTGAACGGACTGGCTCAGGATATGGGTACGCTGGGGCAAGGAGGGGTTGACTTTATATTGGGGGGAAGTCCTACCCCCCTTCGCCCCAGAATAAGGAAGAAGCCCCGAGAGAACGTATCGGTTCGCTCTGCTTTAGCGGAAAAAAAAACTAATCTACCCTCACCACCTTTCCGAGATCAACAATCATCTGTTGGTGAATTGCCCTCAGTGCCACCAATCACCCGGAAGCACCGAGCACAGGGTGGGGATCAATCCGCAACCGTCGTGCCACCAAAACAAACCAAGCAAGGCACTACGACAACTCCAACGGCTCTTACCAATCCACCAACGAAGGGATCAGAAAAAAGGGTTAAAAAGAACCGTAAACGGCCATCGGGTAGGAAAAAACAGGTTACTGGAAGTATGAGCCGGGCTATGGCATTGGATGTATTAAATGCCTCATTGCAGGTGAAATTCATACAGGGAGTACCTAGCCAAGTAGTCCGGCGTATGGCCATTACTCAGCAAAAGCTAGTGAGTGTGATCCGAGGCTCGGAAGGTAAACTAGCCAACCAACCGGTAGCGATAGCACTAACCAAGAAGGAAGGAAACTCCTTGTTTGCTGTACTAAAACACAAAAATCCAACCTTAGCCAAGCAGCTGTTGACCAACTTTAGTAAGGCACCGCTAACCCAACACGTAGCCAATACTGTGTCAAAACCACAAAAGGATTCCCTAACGAAAAAAGCGAAGGTGTTCACCAGTGGTACACCTGCTCAAAAAAATAGCTCTCCGTTAAAAAGTAGTATGCAGCCACACATTCCTAAAAAGAAGGGGATCAATATGTAAAATGTTGCCCCATCAAAATTTAGCCATGAGTGTCCAGGCCTAACTAATTAATCTACTAGAGTAAATCACCTGTTCAATTAAATATCATATGCATACAGCGAATAAGACAACAGAAACGTTTCGCCCCGCCACCACGCTGACCGAGTTCTTGCGTGCCGCGCAGGTCATCATCTATAATGAGGCCGATACCGATCAAGTACGGAAGCGGGGGAAAGGATCAGACATTAAGCAGGAAGCTATCCGACAGGTACTCAAGGCTAATACCACCTATACCGATGCTGAAGCTGAGCGTCGGGTGGAGCAGCGGTTGATCTACCTATGTGGAAAAAGGTTAATTTTTATACGTACTTAGAATCATTACGCTATGAAGAACGACAATAAACCGTTAGATGATGAATGACTACTAGAGCGGATTGATGAGCGGGTGCTCGGTATAGCCATATCCGCAGAACGTGCAGCACAATTCAGGGACCGGTACTGGAGTGATGACTCTTTCCGGCAGCGCTATGCACTGACCAAATCAATGATTGAAGCCTTACGCAAAAATAGCTAATTGTCTAGCGTAACTACGCTATCTTACAGCTCGGTAAAGACCGAACCATCAAAAATGAAATCAAACCAACCTTCTTGGATGTCGCCCTGCAATTGAGCGGTATGTTGGTACGGATACACGGGGCTTAGATGCTCAACGAATGTGATATGATCGCGTTGCTCTTCCGGTGAAAAGCCCCCCAAATCCTGCTGATTGGATAACAGTATACTGACCCCTTTCTGTTTATCGTGCCCTGGGTATTCGTCGTAGATATACCCCTTCAATTTCTGGTGATTGAACCGCTCATCTACCTTTACTATATCGCCTACGCGAAACGGATGATGATGTGAAGGGGCTACTGGGGCGGCTACGGCAAGAGTCCGGGTAAACGCCCCTTCCGGTAAGGGGGCTATGAACTGTTCTTTGAAGGACTGATAATGTTGAAGGGCTACCGGCTGTTGGTAGAGGGTTAAGCAGATCGCTAAGGCCAGCTGGGCGGGGCCACTACCGCTGTACCCATGATCGAATCCGGATGGGGATTTGTTCATGACGGCCAAGCTGTCTTCTAAGGATAGCCTTTTGTTGTTCAAATAGTAGAAGCGCTGGTTGTTCC
>NZ_JBARYM010000304.1:0-5112 GCF_049647865.1 Tunicatimonas sp.
TGTCTTGGCTACGTCTACCGCACTTTTATCGCGGGTGCCCGAACCAATCAAAATAGCGATTAGCTCAGCATCCGAGAGAGCGGCTCGTCCCTTGAGCAGTAGTTTCTCGCGGGGGCGATCTTCTTCAGCCCAACTTAAAATGCCTCGTTCTCGTAAATGAATTTCTTTCATAGTGAGACGAAGAAAATAAAAAAGCCTTACGCTTGCTAAGCATAAGGCTGGTCTATATGATGTATGTACTTTTTTACGACAATTGGTTCACGTGCTTGGCTAAATGCGATTTTTGGTGGGCTGCCTTATTCTTGTGAATGATATTTTTCTTAGCCAACTTATCAATCATTCCCGCTACTTCCTTATACAACTTTTCTGCTTCTGACTTATCAGTACTCTCTTGAAGCCGCTTCATATAGGTACGAGTAGTTTTCAGCTGGTAACGGTTGCGAAGCCTTCGAGCTTCACTGGAACGAATGCGCTTAAGTGCCGATTGGTGATTTGCCATAATTATTTAAATGTATCTACTTCTGTTCGCTGGTGAAAACAGAAAAATTTTTGCTTTAGTTTAAAAGGACTGCAAATTTAGAAATTTTTCTAAAAAATGCCAATCCTGAGGGAATGATTAGTGATTAATTGCTTTGCACCCATCTATCATTGGTCACAACTCTCCGTATTTATTCTATCGTAATCTCAGAATGCACTTCGTAATCATCGTATTCATACTCCTCAATCTTCACTGAGTAGCCTTTCGTAATTCGGTACTTTCCGGGCTCGTAGCGGTAGCCCACCGTTAGTAGATGTATATCAAAGTCAATAGATGAACCCTTCTTAGAGATATACCCTAAATCGTCAAAAAATCTATCGTCCGGAATCACCTTCCATTCTCCCTTCTCTAACTTCTCAATTGTATAATGTTCACCGGTCATTACCTCTTCATACTTATTATTGGTAATAATTAAGGTAATAGGTTGATCAAGTTCTGAGAGTTTAATCGTGTTCCGATCAACTTTCATAAAAACAGTATCTTCCAGAGTGTCCGCCTTATCTTGATGACTCTGGTTGTTAACTAATGCTGAATCAACATTTGGCGAAGTTTTCTGTGAGTTCTTCGCTAACTGCTTTTCTGGGTTCTGATTGCAAGAGCCTATTGAGCAGGCAAGTACCAAAGATAGCTTTATATAAAGTCGTAGCATGTCAGTATTTTAAGATGATAGTAAGTCTATTTTGACTAATGTTCCATCATTCTCAAGAATCTTCTTATCTATTGTTAACGTTCAATATCTACTTTCTAGTCTTCGTTTTCAATTTCTGGTCTTCGTATTTTATTGTACCTTGCGTAGCTAAGCCTGACCGTATTATGGATTATTTAGACAGTTTGAACGAGCCGCAACGTGAGGCGGTTATCAATACCGAAGGACCCAGTCTCATTATTGCGGGAGCCGGTTCGGGAAAAACTCGAGTACTTACTTACCGCATTGCCTATCTAATACAAAAGAAAGAAGTAGATCCTTTCAGTATTCTAGCCCTAACGTTTACGAATAAAGCCGCCAAAGAAATGCGCGATCGCATTGAGCGGGTGGTGGGTACCGAAGCTCGTAATCTTTGGATGGGCACCTTTCACTCGGTATTTGCCCGAATTTTACGAGCCGAAGCCAGCAGGCTGGGCTACCACAACAACTTCACTATTTATGATACCGACGACTCTAAAACGCTTATTAAAAATATTCTTAAGGAGATAGGACTAGATGATAAAGTATACAAACCCAATGTAGTATTTAACCGAATTTCTAGTGCTAAAAATCGCTTGGTTTCCTGGCGGGCCTATCAGGATAATCCAGCTATTCGGGCGGAAGACGAAGCGGCCGCAAAACCGCAGATGGCGAAACTCTACCGGCTGTACGTGGAGCGTTGCTTTAAGTCGGATGCGATGGACTTTGACGATTTGCTCTTCAATACCAACGTGCTGTTTCGCGAACACTTGGATGTACTGAATAAATATCAACAACGATTCCGCTACGTACTGGTCGATGAGTTTCAAGATACGAACGTTTCTCAGTATTTAATTACCAAGAAGTTAGCCGCCGTTCGTCGCAATATTTCAGTGGTGGGAGATGATGCTCAGAGTATCTATGCGTTCCGGGGAGCCGATATTCAGAATATTCTCAATTTTCAGAAAGACTTTTCCGAAGCCCAGGTATTTAAGTTGGAGCAAAACTACCGCTCTACCCAAAATATTATCAACGCGGCTAACTCGGTGATTGCTCGCAATAAAGCCCAGCTCAAAAAGCACATCTGGACAGCTAACGACACTGGTGAGTTGGTAGAGGTAATTAAAGCTACCTCCGATCAGGAAGAAGGAAGGCTCGTAGCCTATTCTATCTTCGAGACAAAGAATAACGAGAATGCCCGCTACCGCGATTTTGTGATTCTGTACCGTACCAACAGCCAGTCAAGGGCGATGGAGGAAGCGCTGCGTAAGCGCAATATCAAGTACAAAGTAGTTGGAGGCCTTTCGTTCTACCAGCGCAAAGAAATCAAAGATCTGATTGCCTATATGCGCTACTCTATCAACTCTAACGATGAGCAGGCGTTCCGACGCATTGTAAACCTACCCAAACGCGGCATCGGATCTACTTCGATTGATAAAATAATCGTAACGGCCTACGAAAACGGTTATAACATCTGGGATGTTCTGGATAAGTCTAATGAATTTTTCTCCGGACGGCTGGGCAATGCGCTAAGCCAATTTACCGATATGATTAAGGGGTTTCGGTTAGAAGTAAGCCGGAAAGATGCGTTTGATGCGGCCTCGCATATTGCCAAAGGTTCAGGGCTGCTACGAGAGTTGTACGAAGATAAGACGGTGGAAGGATTAAGCCGTTACGAAAACGTACAAGAACTGCTAAACGCGATTAAAGAGTTCGTGGACGATCCTGAAGTAGAAGACAAAAGTTTAAACGCTTTTTTGCAGGAAGTGGCTTTACTTACCTCCTCTGATCAGGATAAAGACGATGACCCGGATAAAGTTACGCTGATGACCATTCACATGGCGAAGGGGCTGGAATTTCCTTACGTATACGCGGTAGGAATGGAAGAAGACTTGTTTCCCTCGCAGATGATGCTGGCCAGTCGGCAAGATTTGGAAGAAGAGCGGCGGCTGTTCTACGTGGCCATCACCCGTTCCATGAAGAAGTTGACACTATCGTATGCACTGACTCGCTACCGCTTTGGCCGCCTAAAAAACTGTGAACCGAGCCGTTTTCTGGAAGAGATTGATCCGGCTTATATGATGGTTAATAAAGAGCTTGGTTCTCGATCTCCGGTGGGTGATACTAAGCACGCCCGCGTACTGCTTAATAGTATTCAGCGTGATCGGCAACGAACGTCTACCCAACAAAGAAGTAGTTATAAGGCTTCGCCTGACTTTACTCCTAGTGATACCAGTCAGCTCACATCGGGCATGAAAGTAGAGCATCCTAAGTTTGGATTTGGACGAGTTGATGCTATTGATCATCAGGGGGCCAATAGGAAGGCTAAAGTTATTTTTGACGATTTTGGTGAAAAGACATTATTACTTAGTTTTGCTAAACTGAAAATTCACGAGGAGTAGATAGGATATCATTCAGCAATTTTTACACAAAAATCCGTTTTCTTCGTTATCTTAGCAGCGCACATCCAACCGAATAATTGCTGTAGCATCGGTAACTTATTATTTATAAACAGATTGATATTGTCATTTCTATAGAATTGCTCAACGATCTGCACTATAACATTCTTAACTTTAAACCTTATCCTAAACCTGAGTTTGCGTAACTCACAATACGTAAAATGCTGATCGTGAAAGTTTCATTAACTTTTAACTGTCCATTTTTAATTTTCAATTACTTTTTATGTTAGAATACAATTCCAGTCGGACCGATATTATTTTGAAAGAATACGGCCGCAATGTCCAGAAGCTCGCCAACTACCTATCTACTATAGAAGAAGGAGAAGAGCGAAAGCGCTATGCCTACACGCTGATTGAATTAATGCGTCAGTTAAACCCTAGCGTGAAAGAAAACAACGAAACTACGCAGAAACTGTGGGATGACTTGTTTATCATGACCAACTTTACCTTAGATGTAGAAGCGCCCTACCCCCCACCCGAAGTTGATATTCTTACTAAAAAACCTGACCGAGTTCCTTACAGCACTGAGCCGGTTCGCTACCGCCACTACGGAAAAAACCTGGAGAGGCTTATTCAGCAGGCTGGAGAATTGGAAGATGCCGAGGAAAAGCGAGCGGCAACTATCTACCTAGGCAAACTAATGAAAACATTCTACGGTACTTGGAACCGAGAAAATATAGACGACGAAATTATCCTTCGCGATATGAAGAAAATGTCGCGCGGTAAATTAGAGATTTCGGAAGAAGAAGTGAAAGAGAAAGGCTTGTTTGAAGTAAATCAGCCTAAGAGTCGGAATCATAATAACAACAATAATAATAAAGGCCGACGAAATAACCATCGGAGAAAACGATAAAACCACATGGCATTTTTTAAAATTGAAGGCGGACATTCCCTGAAAGGCGAAATTATTCCGCAAGGCGCAAAGAACGAATCTTTACAGATATTGTGCGCGGTACTGCTTACCCCCGAGTCGGTTACCATCCACAAAGTACCCAATATTCGCGACGTTAATAAGCTGATCGAGCTACTCACCTCAATGGGAGTAGAAGTAGAAAAGCTAGGCGAAGAATCATACCGCTTTACGGCGAAAAATGTAGATATTAACTATTTAAATACCCCTGAGTATAAGCAGCAAGCGGCCTCGCTGCGGGGTTCAATTATGGTAATGGGCCCCCTACTCGCTCGGTTTGGCGAAGCTTCACTACCTAAACCAGGGGGTGATAAAATTGGTCGTCGCCGACTAGATACCCACTTCTTAGGCTTTGAAAAACTGGGTGCCAAATTTAATTACGATACTCAGGATAGTTATTATACTATTGATGCCTCTAATCTAAAAGGCACCTACATGCTACTAGATGAGGCCAGCGTAACCGGAACCGCTAATATAGTGATGGCAGCAAGCATGGCCGAAGGGGAAACGATTATCTATAATGCAGCATGCGAACCGTACT
>NZ_JBARYM010000305.1:0-2519 GCF_049647865.1 Tunicatimonas sp.
GGATCATACTGTATAAAATAGAGAAACCAATCGGCAGTTAGCGTAGAAACTTGCTGCTCGAGGAACGCCGATTTATCGCTAATACTTTGTTTAGTTTCTTCCGGCATAACCGTCCAGTACTCTTCTAGTGTACTTGTTAAACCCTGGCGAAGGCTATCTATATCATTAGCCGAACTATTGAGCAGATACTCGTAGGCCGCACCCAGTGCTTTAGTATTAGCTTCACGTGCTTCCGGTGATACGTTTTCTGCTTGCATAGATTTTTCTGATTGTAATTTGAGTAAGTCTGCAATGGGAATACCCGGTCCGGCTAGCAGCACAATAAATTCTACTACTTTGTTCTCGCTAGCAACCATGGGGGCAATCATTCCCCCTTCACTGTGTCCTATCAATCCGATGCTTTTGCCCAATGTTATTGGATGCTGCTGTAGAAATGCTACCGCTGACTGCACATCCTGCGCAAAATCTTGCGAAGTTGCTTGAGCAAATTCACCTTCCGATTCGGCGACCCCTCGGTCATCGTAGCGCAATACTGCAATACCGTGTCGGGTGAGGTAGTCTGACAGTACCAAGAATGGGCGATGGTTCATGGGAGCTAATTCTTCGTTTCGGTCTTGCGGACCCGAACCGGAAATCAGCACGACCGCCTTCTCAAAATCATTTTTTTCAGGAATCGTTAGAGTACCCGCCAGCCGGTGACCTTCGGGATTTGTAAAGTATACGTCTTCGCGTTGATAAGGAAATTCGGTGGGGTCCTGCGGACGTACTACGGCTTCCTTTTTTTTACCTCCCCGCTTCAGAGTAAGTGGTAGCGCCATGCCCCCCTGCGTAAAGGTTCCGGCTACAGTGCTGTCATTTTCCAACTGTCCTTCGTAGGTCATACCTAACTGGGCCGCTTTAATTACTAGTTGATTGTCAGCAAAAGTAGTTTCGGAGGTAGCAATATTGGTTGCGCCCTGATCGGGGCTATCCATTTTGGTTGTGAGCTTTCCATCGGCTTCTTCAATATGGAACACAATCCGCAGTGAAGTGCCCTGCACGTTTAAGGCTCCCTGCCACGTTCCGGTGATAGACTGAGCGTGAGTAATTAGTGGACTCATTAATAGAAAAAGAATGGTTAGGATTTTCATAGCTTCAAGATAATAGTGGAAAATTATTCTTTCTACTATCTATTTACGCAATCCTATAAGTTGGCACCGATAAATTGGGACGAACGGTGAAATGGGGTGGTGAGCGGTTCAGGGTAATATGGACTTTACTTTCTAATTTTTAGCTTTAAAGTCGTATTACAACTATTATCTTTCTTCCTGACTTTAGCGTAGACTATATCATCTGGCCGTAAGCTTGTCAGTTTAGAATACGTCTCTTTGTCCCACTTGGCCCTTCGGTTATTAATCACCAACTTTGAAAGGGGATGACTGTAAAGCCACTCATCGGTTAATGCCAGAATTCTTTTCGCTCCCGAGTTAATGGAATCTTTAGTATAAATCTTTACTATTCCGAGGTGGACTAGCTCTCCTGAACAATTAAATATCGAGTCGGGCTGTATTGATACTGAATCAATAAGATGTTCATTCTCCTTATCAAGGATATCTTTCGTAACACTATTTGGAAGCTTTATTCCGTCGAGCATTATGACGGGTTCCGGTTTATACGGGGGTGGCCCAGGCCCAATTCGTATCACCTTTTCTTGTCCGAAAACAGCTGTAGACAATAATAAAAATAGGATGATAATTAGTACGCTTTTCATTTACCCCTAGTCAGTACATATTCTTGACTATTAACGCTCGTGACACCTTCTTTAAACATAGTACTAATGCCATCTACGGAAGAATAAAAATTGTCAGTCGCCGATACTATACTCCACCCCTCATTCCCTAGTTCATTCAACACTTTAACAATTTGGTTGATATTGGTACTGCTAGATTTTGATGCAAGGTCTATAGCATCATTCTCGGTGTAGTGGGTAATTTTATACCTCGTCGCCATTTTGTTCAGCGAATCGGGCGAATGGGTTGTTTTCTCTACTACTAACATTGAGTACATACTGTCCTGCGCCTCAGCAGAACAGTATGCAATGAATAATAATAATGCAAGAGCCAAGTATCTCATATTATGAGCGTTGGTTAATTACGATTTTTATTGGCCTTCTATCAGAAATTAATGCGCCCGTATTACTCCGCTATCTCTACGGTAAACTCCTCAAAAACCACAGCCCGGTCGCGGATAACGAGAGTATCTTGTACACTGTGGGTTTCACTGTTGGCTACGTCGGTGTAGTTATAATCTAAATAGATCACGTCGCGAGGTTTACCGCCCCATTCGTCACCACCTTCTACAAATTGTCCGCTTCCGTTAATCTGGTAGGGATCATCGGTGGCACTGCTAATCGTACAGGTATTTTCACTGCTGAAGCTTAGTTCCATCATCAGTTCGCCCGGACTCTCGTTGTCGCCTCGGCGTACAATATTCTCTAGCGTAACCGACCGTCGGCCGGAGGTATTAACCGGAACCACCTC
>NZ_JBARYM010000306.1:0-5449 GCF_049647865.1 Tunicatimonas sp.
GATAAAAATTTGCGGGCAGCGGAGGCATTGATTACGGCTGACCATTCTTTCAAACTATACGTGAATGAGCAACTAGCGGCTGAAGGTAGCGATTGGCGAAAAGTAAAACAGGTCAGTTTAGAAAACCAATTACGTGCCGGTGAGAACGTGCTGGCGGTACAAGGTGAAAATGAAGGTAAAGTACCAAACCCTGCCGGACTCTTGTTCGCGCTGAAGTTATCGTACGATGATGGCACGCAGGATTACGTGGTCTCTGATGGCAATTGGAAAACGACTAATGCCCAACTTCAGGAGGGGTGGACTGCGCTCGATTTTGATGATATTGCCTGGGAACCCGTGAAAAAGTATAACTCAAAATATTGGGGTAAGCTCATTGGTTTTGACTTTGACCGGGAAGATGAACAAAGGTTTGCTCGGGCTTCTATGGTGGCACTCGATCCTTTTCAGAAAGCATTGGGGCGCCCATCGCGGGAAAACGTAGCTACCTCCCGAGAAGATCAGGCTACCTTACTCCAAGCGTTGGAATTAACGAATGGCGAGTTTTTCAATAGCATCATGCAGGAGGGAGCGGAAGCTATGCTGGCTAATTATGGCGATGACAGCGAACAACTAGTCAACCAACTGTACCTAAAATCTTTCGGACGAATGCCCACCAATGAAGAGCAAGGGTTAATGACCGAAGTGGTTGGTGCTGCCCCGGGAGTAGAAGAAGTGCAGGATCTACTGTGGGCCGTTGTACTATTGCCCGAATTTCAATTTATTAACTGATAACTCAATTGTCCAGTGGTTCGATGGCTCAATTGTTATTGCTTATGTAAACTTAAGAATTAACTCCGGTCTTCGGTTCCGGTGGGGAACTGCTCCCGTCTCCGGTCTTCCAACTTTAAGCTGTTAATATGAATGACGAATTTGCTCGAAGAGAATTTTTAAAGAAGATGGGCGCGGCTTCGCTATCGGCTATGTCGGTAGGATTACCCACCAGTAGTTTTCTTAGCTCGTGTAATTCAGCCGACAAGATGCCTTCCTCTATTGATACCGTAATTTTGCTGTGGATGGCCGGGGGCATGGCGCATACCGAAACATTTGACCCCAAAGCCTACGCTCCCTACGAAAAGGGACTCGATAGTCAGCGAGTGTTGAGTACCTTTCCCAAGGTGCCTACGGCAGTAGATGATCTGTTTTTCTCCAAGGGCTTGGAATCCATCGGCAGTGTGATGGATAAAGGCGCAATTATTCGCTCCTACCGGGCAGCAGACCTGGGCCATATTTTGCATACTCGGCATCAGTACCACTGGCATACCTGTTACGAACCACCTCAGTCGGTACAGCCCCCGCACATTGGTGCCTGGATTGCCAAAGAATTGGGACCAGTGAATCCAGTCATTCCTCCGTTCATTAGTATGGGACAGCGGTTTACGGTAGGAGAAGGGGAAGAGTTGAAGGCTTTTCATTCCGCCGGTTTTATGGGGGCTGAGTTCGGCCCCTTTCTAATTCCTGACCCTTCCAGTGGTCTGGATAGTGTAAAACCACCGCAAGGGATGTCCGTCAAGCGGTTTGAAGCTCGTAATAAGCTCTACCAAGAATTAGTGGAGCGTAGTCCGCTGGGAGAACAGGGTAGTGGATACCAAAAAGAGTCACTGATGCGATCAATGGAGCAAGCGTATCGGCTACTAAATTCCCCGGAAGCAAAAGTGTTTGATCTCAGTCAGGAACCCAAAGAAGTATTTGATATTTACAACACCGGCCGATTTGGTCAAGGTTGCTTACTAGCTCGAAGGCTCGCTCAGAAAGGTGCTCGATTTATCAGTGTGTCTACCGAATACGTGCCCTTCTTAGGTTGGGACACCCACGAAAACGGCCATACTCGCCTTGAAAAAATGAAAGCAACCATTGATCGTCCGATTGCCCAGCTTATTCGTGATCTGGATGAAAGTGGTCATCTGGACCGAACATTAGTAGTGCTGGCCAGCGAGTTCAGTCGCGATGCTATTCTGGAGGGGCGGCCCGGTGAAAAAGTGAAAGATCAAGTGCCGCAACCCGATCAGATCAACGACATGAAACACTACGGCATGCACCGCCACTTCACCGACGGCTGTTCTATTTTGATGTGGGGCGGAGGCATCAAAAAGGGGTTAGTTTACGGCAAGACTGCCGATGAACGCCCTTGTGCATCTACCGAGAAAACGGTAGTCATCGATCAAATTCATCAAACCATCTACCACATGCTCGGCATCCCTCCCCAGACACAGTACACCATTGAAGGCCGCCCGTTCTACACCACTCCCGACGGCCACGGAGAAGCCATACTGGATTTGTTGGCTTGACAAAAGCTACCTATGTTACCCGCAAGAATTTAATATTAAAACACTGCTTCTAAAATATTGCAGACTTGTATAAATTTAGTTAGAAAGCCTTTTTTGGCTAGCAAACAAATGAAAAATGTCTAAAGAGATAAGCAGGATAGCACAGGATATAATCACCAAGTAATTGAAGGAAATTGTATCTTTATGAATATCATAATCTGAATAGGTAAATTTCAGTAAATTGCACTATCTTTTCAGTAAAAATTACTTCCTCTACCTATGAATCTAAATTACGTTATTGTTCAGCTACTGATTTTAGGTTTTATCCTATTTAATCCAGTCATTCCTGAAGTAGCTAATCAGAAAAATCAAAAGGTATCCGTTGACAATTCTAAACTTGATAAACTCAAGCTACAAGATGGTTTTAAAGCCGAACATCTGTTTAGCCCTTCGGATAACGAGATGGGCTCTTGGGTATCTATGGCTTTTGATGACCAAGATCGGTTGATTGTCTCCGATCAGTACGGATCACTCTATCGCCTCAATGTTCCTGAGATTGGAGCGGAAGAGGTAACTCCGGAGATTGAAAAAGTGCGTATTGCATCGGACGATCCAGTAGCTGATTCCGTAGTGCAAATGGGCTACGCTCAGGGGCTACTATACGCTTTCAATAGCCTGTACGTGATGGTAAATCATCGATTAAAGGAAGGTGACGAAGATCAGGAGTTCGATAAGGGTAGCGGCTTGTACCGTTTACAGGATACCGACGGCGATGATGAATTTGATAAAGTAACGCTACTAAAGCAACTGGAAGGAGCCGGTGAACACGGCCCCCACAGTATTATTCCCTCTCCCGATGGCGAATCGCTCTACGTAATTGCCGGTAACCATACCGATCTGCCTGAAATGGATCACTATCGGTTGCCAAAAGTTTGGGAGGATGATAACCTATTTCCGCAAATCAAAGATCCCCGGGGACATGCCAACGACCGAGGTGCTCCCGGCGGGTGGATTGCTAAAATTGACCCGGCCGGTGAGCGCTGGGAGCTAATTGGTGCGGGATTCCGTAATCCTTTCGACATTGCTTTCAACGATGCGGGAGATATGTTTACCTATGATTCCGATATGGAGTGGGATTTAGGAATGCCTTGGTATCGGCCTACCCGTATCTGCCACGTGACCAGCGGTAGCGAGTTTGGCTGGCGAACCGGCAACGGCAAGTGGTCACCAGCTTACCCTGACAATCTTCCTCCCGTGCTTAACATTGGTCAGGGTTCACCCACTGGCGTAATCTACGGACGGGGCGCAGCTTTTCCTGAGAACTACCAACAAGCATTGTACGCCTTTGACTGGAGCTTTGGAATTATTTATGCTATTCACCTAACCCCCGAAGGTAGCACCTACCGGGGCGAGCGAGAAGAATTTGTATCAGGCATGCCACTGCCGCTTACCGATGGAGTCATTGGCCCCGATGGAGCGATGTACTTCATGACGGGTGGTCGCCGCCTAGATTCGGATTTATATCGAGTGTATTACGATGGTGACGTAGCGCAAGCTGATAACACTACGGCTGAGGTAAACGAGGCTAATCAACTGAGAAAGCAACTGGAAGAATATCATAAAGAAGGAGCTAGTGGTGGGGTAGAAGCTGCCTGGCCTAACTTGAACCATGAAGATCGTTTTGTGCGCTACGCGGCCCGTATTGCGGTGGAGCAACAGCCCGTAGACCAGTGGCAAGATAAAGTGTTGAATGAAAGCGATCCGATTACGCTAACCCAAGGCATAATCGCGTTAGCCCGGCATGGTGAATCGTCACTCGGTGAATCGTCTGTAAAAGATCAAATGCTAAATAAACTGACTCAGGTAGAGTACAGTCAGTTAGATGATCAACAACGAGTAGATTTGCTGAGGGCGTTTGAGCTTACGTTGGTTCGAATGGGTGATCCTGCTGATGAAGCCCGACAAGGGGTAATCGATTATTTAAGTGCTAACTACCCGGCCGATAATGAGATTATCAATGCTTCGCTCAGCAAACTACTGGTAAGCTTAGATGCCTCAAATGCGATTGAAATTACGCTAACGCTACTGGAAGAAGACGAAAGCCGAACACCGGAACAAGCCGAATCCGCTACCGAAAGCTCCGACCTGATTTTACGAAACCCTCAGTACGGACTAGACATTGCCCGGATGCTGAAGGATGTTCCACCCGCTCAGCAAACCTACTACGCTACCGTGCTCAGCGAACAACAGTCCGGTTGGACTCCCGAGCAGCGGGAGCGATACTTTAAGTGGTTCTACCGGGCCTTCGATTTTGAGGCGGGTAACAGCTACATCGGTTTTATCGATAAAGCCCGAAAAGAAGCTCTCACTAATGTACCCAAAGATAAGTTTGAGTATTACAACAATCTGTCGGGCGACTCGCTACTGGCTAACAACGGTCGGGATTTGGCGGACGTGCCCCGCCCTAAGGGTCCGCGACGAAACTGGAAAATTGATGAAGCCGTAGCGGCAGTAGACAGTCTCGGTATGCAGAGTGCCGACTTTCAAGTGGGAGCTAACATGTACGCCGCCACGCGCTGTCTGACCTGCCACAGCATGCGGGGCGAGGGGGGAATCATTGGTCCGGATTTAACTCGTCTGGGTACCCGTTTCTCTACCGCTGACATGATTGAGGCAATTATTAAGCCTAACGAGGCGATTTCTGATCAGTACGCTTCTACGGTGCTTTACCTCAATAATGGAAGAACGCTAGTAGGTAGAATTACCGATCAAGACGAAGATACGTACTACCTCTCGCAAAATCCGTTCGCGCCCGACTACATTCGGGAGGTACCTAAAGCAGAGGTGAAGGAAAGTAGATTGGCTGCTGTATCGGTGATGCCCCCTAACTTAATCTATCCGCTAAACGAAAACGAGTTGAGAGACCTGATCGCCTATCTAATGGCCGGTGGTGATGCCGACCATGAGATTTACCAAGAAGGAAGTGCTGCCGGGCAATAGAGAATCTTATTACTTATTCCGGTACCTACCAGTGCTGGACCTTTTTCACTCAACTTCTTTCTACCAGCAACCTTACCAACATGCCACTCAAGATTCAGATACTTCTACTGACGGTAAAGATTATTTTAATTAGTTCGGTACTCAGT
>NZ_JBARYM010000307.1:0-7158 GCF_049647865.1 Tunicatimonas sp.
AGTTCACACAACTACCGCATTCACGACTACGCTAGCTACCGGGGCCTGCTCGTGATGACTGGCGTTAACCCAGAAACTATCAGCGATAACGAGCATGTTATCTGCTCAGAAGATGGGAATGCCGCAGTATGGGTAGGAGCTATTGACGACCTATGGAAACTGGGTAAACCTACCGGGCAGGGGGGTCCCTGGAAAAAATCAATAGTCAAGGCTCACGAACCTTCTGACCCATACCTGATCGGCTTTTACGATCAACGAAGTCTTCAGCTTTCGCACGCATCAAACCAAACAGTCACATTTACAATTGAAGTAGAACCTATTGGACACGGTCCGTGGATGACCTATCAGGAGGTGACCGTACAACCTAATAAAACTTTTGAACATACTTTTCCCGATCACTTTCAAAGCCGCTGGATACGTTTCCGTACCAATAAAGACTGCGAAGCTACCGCTTGGTTGGAGTACCGATAGGTTAGCGAAATACTGATGACTGTGCTATTGATTCACACAAAAACTAGCCAGACAAAGAGCTAACTGGCAAACCAGAATATTCGCTTACCAAAAGGTGTTGCCAAAAAGCGCTAAGCCACGGCTACCAAAACCCAGATACGCTAACCTATCATACTAAGCACTACGGATACATTGAGACGTATGATCGAGCAGAATCTACCAAAATTGCGTTTTAGAAACTCTACGATCTATTAGAAAGCCAGTACGAGATTACTAAGAAGCAATTTACGTAATTGCCTCAATCTGATCCATCACGTTGTCCCACTCGAATACGTCTTTCCAGTCGTCTTTAAAAATACGCGGAATTCCGTAGACGATAGCTTTCTGGGCCGCATCAGAAAACACTCCTCCTGGTAATTGATCAAATAACAATGCCAGCTCAATGTTAATATGACCCAAGAAGAAATCATAAGCTGCTTCTTTGGGCACACCCTTGGCTACTACCGTATCTACCGCTTCTTTCATCACGGTAACCACGGCTGCTCCGAAGGTTTCGGATAGAGCTGGTTCTAGAATACCCATCTGCTCAATGGTTACCCGGTGAGCTTTGGTCACGGGTCTATACATTTCTTTGGCTAATGTTTCGCCTACTGAGTAATCTTCTTCTGGCCCCTGAATCAAAGCGCACACAATACTCTGCTTAGCAGCAATGCCCCCGAAGTAGTCGTAGTGCGCTTCTTCCTTAGGTTCCCAATTAAACACCGAAGGGTGCGAAGGGTGAGCAGCAAAATAAGTAACATCGTCTCGTTTGGGTAGATGTCCGGCGCAGGGGGCGGCCGGGTCTAGCGTAACCGCCATGGCCCCCGACTTCATCTGAGGAACAACCTTAGCCGCTATACTTTTTATGGCTATATCAGGAATAGCCAGAATAATAATGTCGGCTTCAGGGAGTACCTCTTCGGGTTTAGAAACGCTTACGCCTTTTTCCAGTAAACGAGCAATACCCGCTTCGCTCACTTCTAAGTAGGAAACATCGTAATCTTCATTCGCTTGCAGATTAGCGGTTGTCCGCATTCCCATTTTTCCGCCGGCTCCAACTAAAACGATTTTTTTCATAGTGTTTGGTGTTACAGTGTTATGGTATTAAAATGTTATAGTCCGATAATGTTACAGTGCTTGGTGCTAGATGTTGTGTTCAGGGAGTCAGGTATTCGTGTATTTACGATGATTTAGAAAGCTCTCTACACGAACACCCTAACATTCAAACACCAAAACATATCAACCCTAAGCACTACCTTGTACAATAGAAGCAAAGTAGTCGATTTTTCCGTTTTGTCCACCTTTCATGGCAATTTGTAGCCCATCGAAGCGGGGCTGCTTAGCGTGAGCGGTACACAGAGGTACGCCGGGGGCAATCGGCATTAGTGTTTCTAGAGCATAGATTCCGAGTTCGTGAGCGATATATCCTGAGGTGTCGCCGCCAGCACTGACAACTCTTTTTACGGAAGTTTTTTCCAGTAGTGATTTCAATATTTCTCCTTGTGCCCTCGCTAGCAACGCACTAGTAGGTGTATCGGTTAATCCGAGCGTTTGTTTGCGCTGGTTGGTAGCGGCAATACTCGGATCGTCGGGACCTAAAGCAGTGTACATAGCCACGGGCTGTTCTTTGCCTAACGCTTCCAATGCGAGTGTTTTTACTCGCTGTATCTCGTTATTTCTTTCGTCCGGATGAACCAACTTTTCTCCCTGAATTCGGACGTCGGCAAAGCCCTGCTGAATAATCCATTTAAGTTGCTCGCCAGTAGTTGGGGAGCAACTACCCGCCATAATAATAATAGGTTCAGCCTTACCGGGAGAGTTAGGCGAAGGTGGTTTTTCCAATAGCCCTTGTTGTTGTAGATAGTTGCATAAAGCGTACTCAGTACCCGAAGCTCCTACTAAAAGTTGTTGGCGTTCAGCTCGTTTTTGCCAAAGAATATGCCCTACCGATAGTAGATGCGCATCGTTATAAGTATCAAAGAGTAGATAGTCGCCCGATTGTTCCGTTAGTTCATTCAATGCAGCTTGTTGGGTAGCTTCATCCGCTTCCAGCGCAAACAAATCCATCAATCGTACCGGACGATCAGTTTGCTTCCCTAGATGAACCCGAAGGTCACTTTCGTTCATGGGCGTTACTGGATGGCGCGACATAGTGGGATGACGATCTAACCGGTAAGTTGATCCATCTACTCGGGCGAACATATTTCCGAAGACACAAAAGCGGTTAAGTGAGGGGGCACCAACGAGTAATGGAATATAGCTTGAAGGAAAATACGAATGTGCTAAGTCCGTAGCGTGCCCAATGCTGCCCACTTGGGGCGATGAATCAAAAGTAGAGCAAATTTTGTAATGAAAGAAAGCACTATCAATTTGGCTAAGTTGCTTAAAAATAGGTGGAAGGTGATTGTCCATTTCTGGTGGAGAAAGGCTGCGGCTAATACCCGCTACGCCTACCGCTGCTAGCGTTTGCTGTGGACCACTTACTGTATTTTTCAGCCGAAACTGTTGAATTTCTTCTGGTGTAGGTGGGTTTAAAAACAAAGCGGTTGGAATACCATTTAACGCTAAGGCTTCCATCACATCGGTAGAGCCGGTAAAATCATCACCGTAGAAACTAAGAAAGATAGGATGTTGGTCGGTGATGGATGAATGAAGTGGCATAGGTTAAGTAAAATTTCTTCGGAATTTATATTTTTATAGAGAAGACAGCAATTCTAATGCTATGAAATTTTGGTCGAAACGTAATTACAGCATGGCAGCCCTTCTCTGGATTATGCCTCTACTTGGTTCAATAGGATTATTTATCTTGTTAATAATAACCGACCAATTGTTCGGTAAAAATCTCATTGGCTTACTGGTAATTAGTGGGTTGACTGTAATCCTCATTTACCTTTGGCGCAATACGTACTACCGGATCAAAGATGGGCAACTAATGTATCGTTCTGGGGTATTTAGTGGCTCAGTTCCTATTAATCAGATAGAATCTATTCAGCGTTCAGATTATCCGACAACCGGTAATCGGCCCGCAAAGGGTTCAAAAGGATTGTTGATTCGCTACCAAGGGGGGCGAAGCATCTTTGTATCTCCGGCAGATGAAGTGGGATTTATGCAAGAACTGCAAGAAAATAATAGTAGGCTCAGAATATTACCGAAAAGCCCTCAGGGCGGTTAAACAGAAGCTACCGTAGTTGGTTCTCTTCTCAGAAAGAAATTCTCGGAAAGAAATTTCACAGAAACAACACGAATACTATGGACGTAACAGTACTCATCTCGGGCGGCACCGGTTTGGTCGGCACCCGCCTTACCCAATTATTACAAGAAAAAGGTTGCACGGTTACCCACCTTAGCCGCTCGGTTTCGGGTGATGAAAAAGTAAAAACCTACCAGTGGAACATTGAGAAGAAAGAGATAGACCCGGAAGCCTTGACCGGAGTAGACTATATTATCCATTTAGCTGGAGCGAGTATCGCGGATAAACGATGGACGGATAAACGGAAGGAGTTGATTCTAAAAAGCCGTACCGAATCTACCCAACTACTGCGGGATTCTATCGCCAAACTGGGCAACCATGCAATTAAAGCCTTTGTCTCAGCCTCAGCGGTAGGGTACTACGGCATTGATACCGGCAGTGCCTGGGTAAAAGAAGAAAGTCCTTCGGGAGATGGCTTCGCCGCGGAAGTTACCCGGCAGTGGGAAACTGCCGTAGATGAAGTAACCCAGCTCAATATTCGGGTGGTAAAAATTCGGATTGGTATTGTGCTCAGCGAAAAAGGAGGGGCGTTAGTCAAAATTATGCAACCCATCAAACTCGGAGCTGGGGCACCCCTGGGACGGGGCGGTCAGTATATGAGTTGGATTCACCTGGATGACCTTTGCCACTTATTCATTTTTGCGCTGGAGCAGAAGGATATGGCGGGCGTATATAACGGAGTGGCTCCGCATCCGGCCACCAACCATGAACTGACCAAAAAGACCGCCGATGTACTAAACAAGCCGCTATTTCTACCAAACGTACCCGCGTTTGCCCTAAAATTGCTACTGGGAGAGATGGCTCAAGTAGTAACTGGAGGCAATCGGGTGAGCAGTAAAAAGATTGAAGAGGCCGGGTTTGAGTTTAAGTATACTGAGTTACGTCCGGCTTTGGTTGATCTGTTGAGGTAGTGTTAGAGTGTTAAAGTGTTATGGTGTTAAAGTATTATAGTTTAGTAGTATGGCGAAGGTTGAGCGGTTTGAGGATTTGCGGTGTTGGCAGTCAGCTAGAAAAGTAGTTTACGCTATTTATCAACTGAAGAAATATAATGCACTAAGCAAGGATTACGATACCTTCCGACAGTTGAAGAGGGCAGCTTTATCGGTTATGAACAATATTGCGGAAGGGTTTGCTCGTTATCATCCTGGGGAATTTAGCCAATTTTTAAATATAGCTCAGAGTTCAGCAGCAGAAGTGAAGAGTATACTGTACGTATTAGAAGATCTAAGTTATTGTCCCAAATCCGAGTTAAGTAAAATTCATCAGTCCGTAGATAACACTCGTAAAAGCATACTGGCTCTAATCAAGCATATTCAGAAAAGAAAGAGTAATAGCCAAATTAGAGCATCAGAACCAAGCATCGCTTACACTAGAAAGCAAACATCCAACCATCAATATACTCTCGCACTTCCGAAAAAATACCTATTAAACTTAATCGACGATAAGCAGTACAATCCATAACACCATAACACCATAACACCATAACACCATAACACCATAACACCATAACACCATAACACTGAATTATACCCACATGAACACAATAGAAGATAACAACGGAGCCCCCAAAAAGCTACCCGAAAGTACCGTGAGTGAAGAAGAATCACGCATTAAGCAAGCGTTTATGAACCGCGACTGGAACGAGATCAAGACCAATGATTCGTGGGCGGTGTTTAAAATTATGGCAGAGTTTGTAGAAGGCTTTGAGAAACTAGGAAAGATTGGACCCTGCGTAACCATCTTTGGTTCGGCCCGAACGCCCGACAATCATCCGTACTACAAAATGGCCGAAGAAATTGCCGCCAAAATTGTTCGTCATGGCTACGGAGTAATTACCGGGGGCGGGCCCGGTATTATGGAAGCGGGCAATAAAGGGGCCCAAACCGAAGGCGGTAAATCCGTAGGAGTTAATATCATTCTTCCGTTTGAGCAGAGTAGCAACATCTACATTGATCCGGACAAAATCATTACCTTCGACTACTTTTTCGTTCGCAAGGTCATGTTTATGAAGTACTCGCAGGGCTTCATCGTGATGCCCGGCGGCTTTGGCACCCTGGATGAACTCTTTGAAGCCCTCACGCTCATACAAACCAAAAAAGTAGGACGTTTCCCCATTGTGCTGGTTGGTAGCGACTATTGGAAAGGACTACTGCACTGGATTGAAGAAATTATGCTGAAGCAGGAGAAAAATATCAACGAAATAGATTTAGAACTAATTAATGTAGTAGATTCGGCCACCGATGCCGTAGCGGTCATCGATAGTTTTTATTCCAAGTACCTGCTTACGCCTAACTTCTAATGTTTAACAATATCAAAACGCAGGTAGCTATTCAATCAGTGCTGATTGTTGGGCTGCTTATCTATATTGGCTGGCAAGAATTTGCGGATACCCGCCAGGGAGACGTAAAACTAAGTAATGTAGATGGCGCGCCCTCGGTAACTACCGCACCTAAAAACTTGGAAGGTTCTCCCGAAGTAATTATGGCCCCAGCGGGTTATAAAGCCTTTACCGTTCCTATTCCACAGCAAGTGAACTTTGTGGGTGAGACAATTCCCCTACAAGAACCCGACTTGCGCGAACGGCTAGACCGCGAGATTCATGTGAACGCCAACTGGCACTCCAATACTATTCTGATGATTAAACGCGCCCAGCGCTGGTTGCCTACCATTGAGCGGATATTAGAAGAAAACGGAGTGCCGGCTGATTTTAAGTACCTCCCAATCATTGAAAGCGGATTAGTAGAATATGCCCGTTCACCGGCCGATGCTGTTGGCTTCTGGCAGTTGCTGAAGGGAACGGCCAAAGACTTTGGATTAGAAGTAAACAAAGAAGTAGATGAGCGCTACGACCCAATAAAATCTACCGAAGCCGCTTGTAAGTACCTCAAGAAAGCCCACAGCAAATTTGGGAATTGGGTAAACGTAGCCGCCTCGTATAATATTGGTATGCGAGGCTTCGAGCGCCGTTTAGAAGAGCAAAGAGTTGACTCGTATTTCGACATGCTGCTCAACGATGAAACCGCTCGGTACTTTTTTCGGCTGGTAGCCATGAAGATGATTTTAGAGAATCCCGAAGCCTACGGATTTTATATTGACCCCAAAGAAGGGTATTATCAGCCCGAGTTTGAAGTAGTTACTGTTACTGAAACGATTGATGATCTGGTAAAATTTGCCCATACCCACGGGGTAAGCTACAAAATCTTAAAGCGGTATAATCGCTGGCTACGGAAGCCAGAACTCACTGTCAAACGGAATACCTACCAAATTCTCATCTCCCAAGATCCCACTGAGCAGTACGATCCCACGTCTCGGGTAAGCGATTAAAGGTGCTTAAGTGTTATGGTGCGAGGTGTTAAGGTGTTATAGCGACCGTCGCGCGGTGCCGGGTATTATGGTAATTTTGTGATCCTATACATTTG
>NZ_JBARYM010000308.1:0-2416 GCF_049647865.1 Tunicatimonas sp.
AGCAGCCCAGGCATCATACTGTTTAGAAAACATAGCCATGACTTCTTCTTTCTTATCTGCTGATTCCATATCTTTTTCTCAGCAATTTAAACACTAGTTCGCTAACTTACACTTTTGTCGTACACCCATTGGTAAGGATATGTTAGGTCAATTATAACTACTGGGTTGGCAAGTGTTTTAATGATGTTACTCATTTTATTACCTAGTCCTAATTCAGCATTTTTCGTAACTTTCCCGAGAAACAACCCTGAATATGCCCCGTTCACTTACTAAAGTTGGCCTGGTGCTTCTTGTCGTTTTTCTGCTTCCGGCTATCTTCTACTCGGTGCGGGAGCTACAGGCGGTGCGAGAGAATGAGTTACTGATTGAAGAAATCTACAACGAACAGCTTGAAGCTATTCTATTTTCGGTGAATCAATATTCGGAAGATATTGCTCGGTCGTGGACAAAAGACTGGAGCAGTTTACAGCAAGACAGTTTGTGGCAAAGTGGGGAAACTACAAACCAATTTTTTAACGAGAACTACGCTATTAAGGAAGGTTTTATTATGGATTCCTTAGCGTCAGCAGATATTAGACTGTATTCCGACGAGGGTGAAGTTTTTTTCTCAGCCAATCAAGATATCATTCCTAAACTCATTTCAAACCAACAACAAGTAATTAAACGTTTGTTTAGTTACCGAGAAAATGGGTATCTCAAAATTCAGCCTTTATTCTCCGATACCTCTTCGCTTGAGCTGCTAGTTTTTCTTCCTGCTACTATAGATAACGCTACTGCACTCTACGGTTTTGTTTTAGACCCTACCGTATTTGTCAATGATTTTCTAGGGCCTCGCATTCACGCCATCGCTCAGGAAGAATTTGTTATCTCGGTGCATAAAAAACTAGCTGAGGTACCCTTTTACACCACGGCAACCCACATTAAACACGGTGTTAGTCAGGCACCTCGCAAGCCGTTGTGGCTATTTCCTGATTATTATTTAACCATCCGACTAGAAGATCAGGAAAAACCTACTTGGGCCGAACAACGTTTTCGCACTAACCTATTTTTAATTATTGGCTTAAATGCAGTTCTTTTACTCGGGGCGTGGTTTGTGTTCCGAACGATCAAAAAAGAAATTGAGTTAGCCCGAATAAAATCCGATTTTGTCTCAAATGTCTCCCACGAAATTCGTACTCCTTTAGCATTGATTAGTATGTTTTCAGAAACGCTAATGATGAATCGGGTTAAGAGTGAAGAGAAAAAGCAAGAATACTATCGAATCGTAAATCAAGAATCGCAGCGCCTCACCAATATGGTGAACAAAATACTAAACTTCTCTAAAATGGAAGCGGGGAAGCATCGGTTTACATTTGAACCTATCAACCTCAATGAAATAGTGGCCCGCGTACTGGAATCCTACGATTTTCATCTGAAAAATGAAGGGTTTCATTACCACTTCCACCCTTCAGAAACAGAATTGACGATTAATGGAGATCAAGAAGGTATTACCGAGGCAATCATTAATTTGTTGGACAACGCTATCAAATATAGTGATGAACATAAAGAAATTTCGGTGCTAACGGGTATTAATGAAGGTTACTATTTCGTTGAAATTCAGGACAAAGGCATGGGGATTTCGGAAGCAAACCAGAAAGCCATCTTTGAGAAGTTTTTCCGAGTTTCAACTTCCGCTCCTGTTCAACGAGTAAACTCTTCAACAAATGGCTCGCCCCATTCGGGTACAGGTTTAGGCCTTAGTCTTGTGAAGTATATTATGGATGTTCATAAAGGTACGATTACCTTAACGAGTCACCCGAAAAAGGGAAGTAATTTTCGCCTAAACTTTCCTATCCGCTACCGGGTGGAAAAACTAATTGCCAACGAATGAAGAAAATACTAATTGTAGAAGATGAACCTAGCATGCGAATGGGCCTGAGCGATAATCTGGAGTTTGAAGGTTACGAAGTATCATCCTCCAGCGATGGTCAGGCAGGGCTACAGTTGATTTTAAATAATTCTTTTGACTTGGTAGTGCTTGACGTGATGTTACCTTCTATGACGGGGTTTGAGATTTGCAAAACCGTTCGCAAAAAGGGAAATAGCACTCCCATTATTCTACTTACTGCGAGAGGTGAAGAGATTGATAAGGTACTAGGACTAGAGCTAGGCGCGGATGATTACATTACTAAACCGTTTAGCTTACGCGAACTGTTGGCCCGAATTAAAGCTGTGCTTCGCCGACAGTCGGTAACTATCGATAATCAAGCCCCCGGTATTAGCAGTAATACTATTGAAATAGGGCGACTTAAAGTGTTGCCTGATGCCTACGAAGCATTTAGCGATGAAAAATCTATTAAGATGTCCCACAAAGAGTTTGAAATTATTCGCTATCTATGGGAACACGCCCGGCAACCGGTTAGCCGGTATGATTTAT
>NZ_JBARYM010000309.1:0-2892 GCF_049647865.1 Tunicatimonas sp.
TTCACCCTGCCCCGACGAACCTGATGAGTAAGATAGCATAGCAATTTTAGGTTCTACCCCAAATGCTTCACTAGTTTGGGCGGAGGATATAGCAATTTCAGCGAGCTCTTCGGCGTTTGGATTAGGATTAATAGCACAATCACCGTACACGAGTATGCGGTCAGGTAAAGCCATAAAAAATACTGAAGACACCAACAATACATTAGGTTTGGTTTTTATTAACTGTAAAGCGGGCCGTATAGTGTGTTGTGTGGTATGCGCAGCTCCGGAAACCATACCGTCAGCTAAGCCTTCTAGCACCATCATGGTACCAAAGTATGAAACATCAATTACAGTATCTCGCGCAATATCCATATTAGCTCCTTTGTGCTTGCGAAGTTTTACAAATCGCTCAGCGAATTGCTCCGTTTGGGTAGCTTCAGCTGGGTTAAGTAGTTGTAGTTGATCGGGTTGTATATCTAACCCTAGTCGACCAATAGTATTTTTAATCTCATTACTATCCCCTAAGATGGTTAAATCTACAATATCTTGTTTTAAAAGAATTTCCGCCGCACGCAGTATTCGTTCATCATCACCTTCGGGTAAAACAATCCGCTTTTTTTCAGATTTCGCCCGTTGAATTAGCGTGTACTGAAACATGCGGGGAGTCATGCCACGCTGCTTTACGCTACTCACTTTCTCTTGAAGAACTTGAGTATCAATGTACTTTTCGAATAGTTGTTTACTCAGCCGTATCTTATTTTCACTTTCGGGGGTGATGTATGAAGTTATCTGATTAATCCTGGATACGGTTTCGTAGGTATTGGCTTCTACCGATAAAATTGGAACAATATCAGAAATACCGTCCAACACCTTGGCAATTGGTTCTTCCGGAACAAACTTGGTGGTAAGTAGAATCCCAGCAATATCCGGATAGTTTTTTGACTGATGCGCTTGCAATACACTCAGTATAATATCTCCCCGATCACCCGGGGTAATCACTAAACACTGTTCGGTAATGTGGGGCAGATAATGCTGTAGCTGAGTAGCAGCTACCGAATAGCGAAAAGTTTGCCTATCAAGTTGTCCTTTACCGTATAAAACGTCCGCTTGTAAATGTTCTTTAACTTCTTTTAGTGTTGGACTCTGCAAGATTTTATTACTGGGAATAACCCCCAGCACTACTTCTTTCTTTGGTATGCGATTACGCAATTCTAGCAGTAGTTCGTGGGCAAGTGCCGGTTCGGTACGGTTAATAATTACTGAAACTACCTCACATTCACTTTCAATAAACGATTCGTACGTAATCTGTACCGGACTCAGTATATCATCAATTGTAGAAGAATGATCGGCACGTGCGAGTAGAAGCACCGGGCAACCTAAGTTCTTAGCAAAATCAACGTTGATGTTAAAGTCTAAAGTAGCATTTTCGTCAGTGAAGTCACTACCCTCACAGAGCACGAAGTCACAATCCTCTTCTAAAGCTTTATACTTTTCAATTACCTGATCGAGCAACTGATCATACTTACCAGCTAAGATCAATTCTTGAGCTTCTTTGCGGTAATAACCGTAAGATTCCTCATACGATTGCTTAAGCTGAAAATGCTCTAGTAAAAGCTGAATATTTTTATCTTTATGATCACCGTTACCACTGATTAGTGGACGAAAAATACCTACTCGTTCTGTTTTGCGGAGAATCAATTCCAGAACACCTAAGCACACCAATGATTTACCGGAATGAGCTTCGGTTGTGGTAACGTACAGAGAACTTGCCATGATAATCTTTGTGATTTACTGGTGCAAATGTCGATTACGACACCTGGTTCTCCAACCAATTATCAAGTTTTCTGTTTCTTCTTTTTAGCCGCAGGAAAAAGAATGTTATTTAAGATAAGACGATAACCCGGCGAGTTAGGATGCAACCGTAAATCAGTGGGCTGCTCGCCAATATTATGCTGGTAGTCTTCGGGGTCGTGCCCACCGTAAAATGTCCAGAATCCTCGTCCGTATTCGCCATGAATGTATTTGGCTTCATGCGCTTCGCGGTTTTCTCCCAGCACCACCACATTCGGTCGCAGATGGTCTTTGCGGAAAGCAGTGGTTGCCCCCAAGAATCCCTTTACTGTTGACTCGTGATTTTGAGTAAGCATGGTTGGAATAGGGTCCCATTTGGCGGAAAACTCAAATAGTGAAAAGTAGTCTCGCTCCCGAGGAATAGGACGAGTACTCAAATTAATATCAATTGAAGAAAATTCAATCTCCCAAGGGTTGGTAACTACTGAAAAATCAACAAAGGCAAAAGTGTTCTGAAAATCTAGTTTTTGATTTGCTGCCCGATCAACCGGATCACCGTCGTATACCGCTGCTGCCATATCAGTACTGGTGGTCGCTAACGCAATATCGTAAGTATCGGTAGCTGAGCACATAGCAAACATATAACCGCCCTGAGTAACGAACTTTTGAATTTTCTCGGCGACGGCTCGTTTCAGGTGAGAAACCTTAGTGTAGCCGTATTTGCTGGCAATATCTTCACATTCCTGCCGCTGAACCTGATACCAGGGATGCATATGAAAAGCCATATGGAATTTACCATACTGACCGGTAAAATCTTCATGGTGCAAATGCAACCAATCGTACTGACTAAGATCTCCGTTAAGCACCTCTTCGTCGTAGATCTCTTGGTAGGGAATCTCGGCGTATTTTAATGCAAGAACTACTGCATCGTCCCAAGGACTTTCACTGCGGGGCGTATACACGGCAATCTTCGGAAACTGTTCTAACCGCATTAAGTCCTGATTGGAAGCCGGACTGGCAATTACAGCTGACATTTGATCGGCCTGAGCATCCGAAATAATCTCGTAGGTTATGCCTCGAACTACTGCCTCATTTTCTATAATACGATCATGTTCGCAT
>NZ_JBARYM010000310.1:0-5509 GCF_049647865.1 Tunicatimonas sp.
GCTACCAACGTAAAGGCTACGATAATGGTCTGCTGTACTTCCGCCACCGATTCGCGGATGTATTCGGTTTTATCGAAGCCAATACCTACTTCAATATCTTCGGGCAGGTCCTTCTTAATAAATTCTAGCCGCTGATAAAACTGATCGGCAATCTCAATATTATTCGCTCCGGGTTGGGTTCGAATGGCTAAGCCCACCATTGGGATACCCCCGCGTTTCAGCAGCGTTCGTTCGTTTTCAGGACCCAGTTCAGCACTACCGATGTCCTTAAATTTAACGACCGTCTGCTCTGATTCTTTAATAATCAGATTGTTGTAGTCTTCCGGCGTATTGATCCGGCCCATCGTGCGGACGGTCAATTCGGTATTAAGTCCTTCTACCCGACCAGACGGAAGTTCCACGTTGTCGCGCTGTACTGCGCTTAGCACATCTAGCGGAGTAAGATTGTAGGCCGCTAGTTTGTCGGCATCCATCCACAGGCGCATCGAGTAGCGTTTATCGCCCCAGATACTAATATCACTCACTCCCGAGATGGTTTGTATTCGTTCCTTAAAATCGTTTTGAGCAATGGCTGAAAGCTCCAACAGCGAACGTTTGTCACTCTTAATATTCAGAAAGATAATCGGACTAGAATCAGCGTCAGCCTTACGGACGATAGGCGGATCGGCATCAGGGGGTAAGCGGTAGACGGCCGCAGACACCTTATCTCGCACATCATTAGCTGCCGCTTCCAGGTCGACGTCCAAGTCAAATTCAGCGGTTACCGTGCTGCGCCCATCGCGACTTACGGAGGTCAGGCTTTTAATACCGGCTACTCCGTTAATGTATTCTTCCAGTGGTTCGGTAATCTGCGACTCAATAACGTCGGCATTCGCTCCGGTATATTCAGTGGAAACCGAGATACGGGGAGGATCGACACTAGGGTACTCCCGCACTCCTAAAAACCGAAACCCTATGACGCCAAAAATGAGAATGATAATCGACATCACGATGGCTAACACCGGTCGCTGAACACTGATAGAAGATAAACTGGCCATGTATAGAGATTACAAATTGAGTGAATTGTTGAATGAGAGAATGAATGAATAGTTGAGTACCACTTGACTATTTGTTATTACTCATCATCCGTTAATCATTGCTAACTGTACATTGTTAATTGAACTACTGGGTGAGCGTAACATTTACCGGACTGCCTGACTTAATTTGTAGAATACCCGAGGTTACGACTGTGTCCTGCTGATTAAGTCCTTCGGAAATTTCTACGTCTTTATTGGTACGAATGCCCACCTGGACTTTACGTTCTTCTATCTTTCCTTGCTTCGCTATAAATACTTTATGACCATTTAGTTCGGGGATTACCGCCTGAGTAGGCACCATCAGGGCATTATCTTCCCGGCTTAAAATCAGACTTATTCGAGCAAACTGGCCGGGTAGTAGCCGACGATTTTTATTGGGGCTGATGGCGCGCATCTTCAGGGTGCGGGTCGCCGGATCAATCATTGGGTCAATAGCGTAAATTTTACCGGTAAACACATCATCGGACGCATCAGTACTAAACTCAACTTCATCATCAACCTTTATATCATTACTGTAGCGGCCGGGTACTGAGAATTCTATCTTGGCCGGATCAATATTAGAGAAAGTAGCAATAATTGTTTGGGGGGTGATATAACTTCCCATACTCACGTAGCGCAGCCCGATCACACCATCGAACGGAGCCCGAATCTGGGATTTAGCAATCTGGGCTTCCAGCACCTTAATATCCGCCGCCGACGTATTTAACTCAGTGAGGGCCTGATCGTATTCTTCCTGGCTAATCGCCTCTTTCTCCAGCAGTAGCCGCTGGCGGTACTCCATATCCTCGCGTAGTTTGCGGGTATACTTAAGCTTCTCGAGCTGGGCCTTCAGTTCTTCGTCGTTGATAGTAATTAGTAGTGTGCCCCGCTTTACTTCCTGCCCCTCCTGAAAGTGGATGCCCGTTACTTTACCTAAAATCTCACTACGGATTTCCAGAGACTCATTAGCCAGCACCGCTCCGGTTACCTGAATCTGATCGCTGAGCCGCTTGGGTTTTACCACCACCGCATTTACCGGAATTGCTTGGGTAGTCTCAGGAGCCGAAGCGGCGGTCACCGTGGCATTAGGCCCACTATCATCGCTAAATAGGTTAAGCTTCGGTAAAGCAACTAAGAAAGCGATTAATAGAATGATGACTACCGTGAGGATAGTTTTAACTTTGGAATTCATAGATTAATGGCAGTGTGTTGATAATGGTTCACGCAAGCCTGTCTTTCGAGCTGTTGTTACCAGAATTATAGTATTCTAACGGGGAACCGATTACGAAGATCGTCGATTAGTTTGTATTATGTCTAATATTTTAAGGATTCCGTCTATTATTCCGCATTAGAAATCAAGGTATGACAATTAATAAACTGAAGAGCTTCGTGATTAAACACATCCGGCCGCTCTACATTCACTACGTGACCGCAATTTTCGATTACCCGAAGTACTGCCTGTTGGTGTAATTCCACAATTCGTTTCACCGGGGGCAGAAACATGTAGTCGTGCTCACCCATCACGTATAAGGTAGGAATATTAATATCTTGCTCTTTGAAGTATTTGAGCAGAGGATTTACTTCGTAGGTAAGTTTATACCAGCGCAGAAACTCTTTTTTATAAAGTCGCTTGGCCTCACGAATAAACAGATTGCGAGAAACCTGATCGCGTTTGCTAGGCATAATCACCCAAGCAAATAATCGGTACAACCACATATAGGGCATAAACCGCTTAAACATATGACCCATATACACCAAAAACCGAGAGCGAACATTCAGACGCGTAATGGCCCCACAGAGTACCATAGATCGCAAACGTTCGGGAGCTAATTCACCAATAGTGCGAATAATGATGGAGCCTAGCGATACGCCTACGAAATGAGCTTGCTTAATTTTCAGGTGTTCTATCACCTCTAATATATCCCGTCCAATATCCTGAAAAGAATATTTATTCTCTACGTACTCCTTCAGCAATTCTTTAGAACGACCGTGCCCCCGCAAGTCTATGAGTAGTACGTTGAATTGTTCTTTAAACGCTTTAATTTGCTGATACCAGATAGACGAACTCCCCCCCGCGCCGTGAATAAACACAACCCAGTCTCTTTTTTCATCCGAACGATATTCTCGGTAAAACAACATAAGCGAATCAAAAGTACTGGATAAACTGGTTTTCTCTTAATAGGGTTGGGGAAAACACAAAGTTTTTAAAATTACCGTTTAATAAAGGTCAACCAATCGGTAGTAATCCACCATAGTTTTGCGGAAAGCTTCCCGCTCGGATCGTCGAGCTAAAAAGGGAACCTGCTCGCCTTCCGGACTCGGGATATACAACTGGTGTTTGTCTTGTAAACTGTTATAAATACGGCTAGCCAATTGGTAGTGACTTTCTTTGTTTCCCGGCAGATATTCGTAGGTGCCTTGTTGCTGTTGCGCCGTATCCTGCCAAAAAATGGTTAGTGTATCCTGCTGTTGAAGGTACGCATTCGGTTCGGTAATTATGTAGGCCTCATCGTAACGCCAATTGATAACAATTGCTACGTTCAGGATAGGCTGATCCTCTACCTGATTGCGTTCTTTAATCCGATAAATTTCTAATTTAGCGGCATCCATTGTTTCCTTATCGTAGTAGCCCTGCCGAACGTTTTTAAAGAACAGCTCGGAAGCATCGGAGGTAGTAAATTTAGCTTCCGCATCATTCACTTTTCGTTCCTTATCCGGATTACAAGCCAACAGCCCAGCTATGATCAGCAGGGCACATAATATTTTTTCCATACAATAGTCCTAACCGTCTGGGCCGAACAATGGTTTACTGGCTAATCTGCTTATATTCGCTAGTAAAGATTGTTCTGATGATTTTAAAGCGCACTATAAACTACCTAATTACCGCACTCCAGATAAATAGCGTGGATAACCGCTTGCTTTCATTGTTGGCAGGCAGTATTCTTTTGGCTTGCTCACCTGAACCGCAAATTGATCAGTACGATGCTTTTGGGGGTTATACCGGAATACAGCGAGAGGCTACCGGTTGGTTTAGAGTAGAGAAGGTGAATGACCGCTGGATGTTTATCACCCCGCAGGGGCACGGGTACATTGCTCTGGGAGCCAACCATACCGGCCGTTATCTGAACGAACGAGAACAATCAGCCAGCTTGTACGAACGGATAGGCGATAATCGTGAAGAAGCCGAAGAAACAATGTATCAGGCTTACGTAGAGTCGGGACTAAACGCGGGGGAAGCGTATAAACCGCTTAATTCTTATCTTAAAAACCGCCTGCCCCACATTGCTCATTTTGATTATCCTGATAGTAAGCACGCTTTCGATATTTTTGATGATTCGGTACAAGCCGCTTTTCGTCAGCACTTGCTACCCCGATGCCAAAGCACTGCATCCGATTCATTAGCCCTAGGAATTGCTTTTGTGGATTTACCCATCTGGGATGTTCGCCGAGTGGATTTTTATCGTTCGCTGCCCCCTTCGGCTCCCGGAAAACAGCAGTACCAGAAGTTTCTGATGGATCAGTACGCGACCATTGAAGAATTCAATGAGCACTACGGGACTTCGCTGACTTCTTTTGAAGAGCTGCTAGAAACTACCGATTGGGAGTTAGATACCAAGCAAGCCTCCGTGCAGCAAGATGATAACCTATTTATGGGACAAATTGCTGATGAGCTTTACCCTTTGCTTCGCGATATTGTGCGGGAAGGTGCTCCGAATCATTTATTTTTGGGCGAACGCTACGTGCTACGAATGGTACCCGAGCCAGTACTGCAAACCATAGCTAAATACGTAGACGTATTCTGTACCCAAGCTTTAATACTTAGCCCCCAGCGGCCACCCGAGTGGCAGATATTCCAACAGCCGGGCTACGACAGCACGTTTGCCATTGTTCAAAAACCGATAATTATCATTGATTGGGCTACTCCATTTAGTCTAGACGAAACCTATACCACGGATCGGGGTACGGTGAAAGAAGAAACTCAGGCTGCCGAAGACGTAGCCCAGTGGGTGAAAGCTGCTTTGGCTCAGCCCTACATTGTCGGTGTTTTCAAGTGTCAGTTCATTGGCACCCACGGTAACGATCGCTGGTTTCCCGAAGGACGAATGAAGCGAACGCTGTGGCAAGACGATGGCACCCCCTTTCCAATAATGACCAACCGAGTATCTCAGGCCCACCGCGAGGCTTTAAACAATGTGTATAAATCAGTTGAATAAAATGTGTTAGGGTGTTAGGGCCGTCATGGAATGATGTTAAGGTGTTAAGGCCGTCATGGAATGGTGTTAGGGTGTTAGGGTGTTAGGGCCGTCATGGAATGATGTTAGGGTGTTAACGTATTCCAGTGATCATTACGGAATATTCGTACATTATCGGTAACTTTTAACACTAAGAATTATAACACTATAACACTGCGTACCATAACACTTTAAAACCATGAACACTCCTTTCCACTTAGC
>NZ_JBARYM010000311.1:0-1622 GCF_049647865.1 Tunicatimonas sp.
GCTGAGCACATTTAGCAACATATTCATCTAGGTACGTCCACCATTCTTCGTTAGGATTGTCAATACTGCCGGTACCTTCTCCGTTGTATAGCTTTTCCCGGCAACTGACCATCATCATAGTAAAACCCTGAGCATTACGCTTATTCAAAATGCTATCAATGGTTGCCGGAGGAAGTTTAGCGAAGAACCAATTCGTCTCTCCGATCCAGACAAACGGACTACCGTCTTCTTTCACTAAGAACCGATGGTTA
Organism: Tunicatimonas sp.; assembly: GCF_049647865.1. Classification (NCBI taxonomy): domain Bacteria; kingdom Pseudomonadati; phylum Bacteroidota; class Cytophagia; order Cytophagales; family Catalimonadaceae; genus Tunicatimonas; species Tunicatimonas sp. The sequence goes on from NZ_JBARYM010000311.1 coordinate 252, forward strand.
TCTCCAATTCTTAGTTTTTGCATTTGGGCTACTGCAGAAGCAGAAACCAACAAAAGAGTCAGAAAAGAAAGGTATCTAAGTAAAATGAGTTTTCGGTCAGACATCTTTGGTAGCTAAGTAGGTTGCTTTGGAAAAGATCATTGTCACTGTAATCTACTTACAACGATTTGGATAACCCTTCGTATCGGATTATCTGAATAAATTTTAGACAACTTGATTGTGCCATACCTTTAGGGCGTAAGAAAGGATTGGTATCAAAAGGGTTCGCCGTGACTATACTGCATGATGCTGCGGGCAGCAGAACGCCAACGTTTCACTAATTGTACACCAATTTCTGAGCTAATTTTAGTACCAAACAACTTTTGCGTATTGCGACCTACCCAAAGTCGGGCGGCGAACTGTTTTTTCCAGGTAGTAGTGTATTCAGTTTCTAGCGCAGTGCGGTTAAAACTGGTAGGAGAGTAGTGCTGAAGAATTAAATCAGAAAGAATTTTAGCCGAGTGAATCGCCATCGCCATACCGTTACCGCAAAGCGGAGTGATTAATCCGGCCGTATCGCCTGACATTAAAATATGGTCAACCACTGGCTGCTTAGGGGCGAAAGAAATCTCGTTAATCACTTCCGGTTGGGCGAGTAGAAATTCAGCATTACGCCACAAATTCCGGAGGAACGGATTCTGATGCAGTACTTTAGCTTCCATCGCTTCAATAGAGCCGTGCTTTCGTAGTTGCGCTCGAGTGCCCAAATAGCAAACATTATAACGACCATCTTCTACCCGGGAAATTCCGCAGTAGCCCCCTGGAAAGTTATGTAGAGCGATAACATCATCAGGAAAGTCTACTTTCACGTGGTACTTTACTCCAATATAAGGCGAGTGTTGTTGAATGAACGGCCGGTCTAACTGTTTATCTAATCGGGCGCGTTTACCGTACGCGCCAATCACTAATTTGGCTTCTACTACTTCATTCTGTGGCAACGTAACTTGAAAATAGTCTTCTGTAAACGCTACTGATTGAACTGCCGTCTGCTGCCGGATTTCCGCTCCGGCTCGCTGGGCGCGCCGATACAGAAACTGATCCAGCGCGTAGCGGCTCACTCCAAAACCGCCTAAATCAAGAGGCATACTAGCTGAAGTGCCAGAGCAGGCGGTAAGGGTAAATTCACGAATAGACGAAGGCTCTAATTCGTAAGGGAAAGCGTTGATCGATTCTAAAAAGGGAACTACTTCGTTGGAGATATACTCACCGCAGACTCGATGAAATGGATACGTTTTTTTTTCCAGCAGTAGAACATCCAGTCCCGCTTCACTTAAGCGAATAGCATTAATCAGCCCGGCGAGGCCACCTCCGATAATGATCAGGTCTTTCAAA
>NZ_JBARYM010000312.1:0-1571 GCF_049647865.1 Tunicatimonas sp.
GAAAGACGGGGTTCGAACCCGCGACCTCGACCTTGGCAAGGTCGCGCTCTACCAGCTGAGCTACTTTCACATTCCTAAAATTGGATTACAAAGTTAATCAACCGTTTTAAATAGTCAACCCCTGCACCAGAAATATTTGTCGCTACTATTCCCTACATTCAACTTATTTTTTTCAGTACCTTTGACTCAGACAATGAACAGTGAACAATTAGCAATATACAATTGGTAACTAACATTGACTCTTAAACCCAAAATTAGTCAGCTATTACCTAGTGCTGTAACACGCTAACACTACAAACAACATATCTATGATCTTATCCGGTAACTCCATTCAGGCTCAACTGGGAGAAAATATTAAGATTGACCCGTTTCGTCCGGAACAGCTCAATCCTAACAGTTATAATCTGCGCCTTCATCATGAGTTATTGGTCTACGATAATGATGAACTGGATATGAAAAGTGAGAATACCGCTCAAAAAATTATTATTCCTGAAGAGGGTTTACTGATGGAGCGGCACAAACTCTACCTGGGCCGAACCCTAGAGTTTACTGAGACCAAAGATTACGTACCCATGCTGGAAGGCCGTTCTTCTATTGGTCGGTTAGGCTTGTTTGTGCACATTACCGCGGGCTTTGGTGATGTAGGGTTCGCGGGGTTTTGGACGTTGGAGATGTTCTGCGTACAACCTATTCGTATTTACGCCGGAGTAGAAATCTGCCAGATATTTTACCACGCCATTGAAGGCGATTACCAAACCTACCGAAGCGGACAGGGGCACAGTGGAGGCAAATATCAGAACAACCGCGGTATTCAGCCCAGTTTACTATTCAAAGACTTTGAAAAACCGTAAAACTATACGCTATGGCTACTAACGTACTTTCCAGCAATATTCTGTTCGTTGATGTCGAGACGGTGACCGCCGAAGAGAACTACAACGATCTTTCGCCACTTCTCCAGCAGGCCTGGGATCGTAAGGCCGAATTTTTCCGGGAAGCGGATAGTAAAACTGCTACGGAGTTATTCTCCGAACGAGCGGCCCTTTATGCCGAGTTTGGTAAGGTAGTGAGCATTGCTATTGGCTACTTCCACTCGCTAGACGATAATCAGAACGAATTACGCATTAAATGCATTACGTACCCCGACGAAGCGGCCGTGTTGCACGAATTTATAGAAACGGTACAGCGCTTTGATCAGAACCAACTCCGCCTCTGTGCCCACAACGGTCGCGATTTTGACTACCCCTACCTCTGCCGCCGAATGCTGATTAGTGGTATGGAACTCCCCCAATCGCTGCAACTGATGAATAAGAAAGCCTGGGAAGTGCCCCACCTAGATACCATGGAAATGTGGAAATTCGGCGAGTACAAAAAGTTTGTTCCGCTGGATTTACTCGCCGCCCTCTTCTCCGTAGAAGTTGACTCCGACAAACTACTGGATGCCCCACAGATTCAGCAAGCGTACTATCAAGATCAGGATTTAGAGAAAATTATCCAATCGGGCTACCAGAATATCCGCTTACTAGCCCAGGTATATCTAGCGATGCTCTCGCAACCGTTATTGTCTGATGAGC
>NZ_JBARYM010000313.1:0-11436 GCF_049647865.1 Tunicatimonas sp.
GATTAACACAATTAAATTATTGAGACTTATGAAAAGATATGCAATCCTTGTCCCCGCTCTAGCCCTAATGGTTAGCTGTAATCATAAAGAATTAGAGAATCAAGTTGCAGCTCTAGAAGCTGAGCGACAGCAAATTATGGCGGCGGCTGAACAAAAAGATGCTACCCTTACTGAATTTATGGAGTCGTTAGCCACCGTAGAAGATAATCTTCATAAAATTCGGGAACGGGAGTTGAACATTGAGATTACCCAAAAAGAGAAAGGAGCAAGTCCTCAAGAAACCCAGCAGCAAATTGTTAGCGATATTCAGACAATTGATGCGCTATTGGTAGAAAACCGAGAGAAAATCCAGGAATTAAATAAGAAGTTAGCGGGAGCCTACGGTAAGAATAGTAAACTGAGAAAATCGCTAACCAAACTAAAAGATGATTTAACTGAGCAGATTAAGCTACGAGAGGCAGAAATTGGTACCCTTAAAGGGAAGTTGGTAGCGATGGAAATTAAAATTGAGGATTTGAACACGAACGTAGCCGATCTGGAAAAAACTAATGTGGCGAAAGACTCAGTGATTGAAGAGCGAGTAACCGAACTCCACGAAGCCTTCTACGTGACTGGAACTTCCAAAGAACTGCAAGAAAAATCGGTGATTGACCGTAAGGGTGGTGTGCTTGGTTTAGGTAGAACTACTACTTTAGCGGCTAAGTACGACGCTCAGCAGTTCACTAAAATTGACATCCGCCAGCAAATGAGCTTTCCATTACCCAGTGAAGATGTCAAGTTAGCTACTACGCATCCGGTGGGTTCTTACCAGATCAAAGCCGACGAAGAAGCTAAAACCACCCAGCTAGTTATTGCTGATCCTGAGAAATTCTGGGAGTCTTCTAAGTACCTAGTAATGGTTGTAAAATAGTCAACCCCTCTTTCCCTAATACATAACCTCTAAACTACGGGAGTAAAATACTTCCGTAGTTTTTCATTAAAAATAGACGGTTAGCATTGAGCTAAAGATAGCCATTTAAAGAATGGTAATAATTTAGCAGTTCTGCTAACTCGGCTCCATCATTTTTAGATATCTTCTTCTCTTTAACAAAATCATATAGTTCGTTTGAGTACGATCCCAATTCATCAATAAGACTCTTGACGGAAGTTATTCTAAAAATCTTCGTTTCAGATTTCATAAGATAGTGTACATCAGGGTCGCGAACAAAACGGTTTGGTTTTATTCTTCCCAAAAATTCGGTGGTTTCCTTATAAAAAGAAGTTTTCATTTTAGTCAAGATAGCAGGATAACTAGAATTCCACTTTTTTAAAAATCCTGATGCCTCTGTCTCCAAGCTTGGTTCAACGTAGATGAATACTTCATTGCCTAAGAAGATTTTCTCTATACTACTTGGATCAGCGAAGGCGAAAATTGCACTATCTTCTATATACTGAAGTTCGTCGTGGTGTAAATTTAGCCGAAGGGGAGCCTGGCGAATATCCAATTTTTTATCGTAAACTTCTCCCATTACAAATTCATCATACAGGTACCGGCTTCCTTCTACATGTACTTCTGTTGGCCACTGAACCCCTCCCCCGTGAAGTTGATTCCCCGAGCTGATAGTCTGCGACGAAGAAATCATCGGAATCCAGCATAGGAATAGTAAGAGGAATAATGCAGAATTCTTGTGAGTACAGTTGAGATAATTCATGCCGATAGAGGTTAGGTAATCAATATAATGATTTTAGCTCGATTTAAAGTAATCAAGAAAGATTCGTTAGACGAAGAGGTAACTCCACCAACTATGAGGAATTAGTTGAGTGGTAAAGGGCAGTATTTTTCATATCTGTACAAAAAACAATGAATCAGGCGATCGGTTTAAAAAAGTATCTGAGGCCTCAACCGTTTGAGCCTTATCAGTTTCGAATAAATTTATCTTTTGAATTATCAAGTATGAACCGACGCAATTTTACCCGTACTGTAGCTGCGGGAGCTTCAGCACTTCCATTCACTCATTCATTTGCTTCTTCCTTTTCTCAAGACAAAAAACTAGGAGTTGCACTGGTTGGCTTGGGCGGTTACAGCAAAGGGCAACTAGGACCAGCATTACAAGAAACCGAAAACTGTTATTTAGCTGGAGTAGTAACGGGTACCCCGGAAAAAGAGAAAATCTGGGCCGACAAGTATGGTATCCCGGAGAAAAATATCTACAACTACGAAACCTACGATCAGATTGCTGATAACGAAGATATTGATATTATTTACGTTGTGCTACCTAATTCTATGCACGCGGAGTATACTATTCGAGCTGCCGAAGCTGGGAAGCATGTGATCTGCGAGAAACCAATGGCAATGAATGTAGAAGAGTGTCGGCAGATGATGAATGCTTGCGAGCAAGCGGGCGTAAAACTATCCATTGGCTATCGTTTACATTTTGAGCCGTACAACCAGAAAGTGATGGAGATAGCGGAGAAGAATACGATGGGAGATATTAATTTCGTACGCTGCGGGGCGGGCTACCGCATGGGCGATAATTGGGATCAGTGGCGCTTGCAGAGGGATTTAGCCGGAACCGGAGCACTAGGAAATATGGGTGTTTATGCCATTCAGGGGGCAATTTATGCGGTGGGGGAAAACCCATTGTATGTACGAGCGCAGGAATTTAAGACTATGCCCAAGAAGTTTGATGAAACTGACGAGACGGTCACCTTCCAATTTGAATTTCCGAGTGGGGTGGTGGCTAACTGCGAAACGAGCCACAATGCCAGTATGAACTATCTGTACGTATCAGCTGAAAATGGTTGGATAGAACTTGATCCGTATTCTCAGTACGGTGGTTTAAAAGGAAAGACCAATGAAGAACCACTCAACTTCCCGCAGGTAAACCAGCAAGCTCGGCAAATGGACGACTTTGCTGCCTGCATCATGAACAATACGCAAACTCCCGTACCCGGAGAAATGGGACTACGCGATATTCAAATCATCGACGGAATTCTTGCTTCTATCGAATCGGGTGGTGATAAGGTTAAGTTAGATAATTTGGCGTTTTAGTGGAATAGAAACGCTCTATTGAAGCTTCTTCGCAAAATACGTTCGCCAATCTTCAGGAAGATACGGATCGTTCGCGGCTACTTCTATTCCTTCTTTATCATTCTTATCAATGGCGTACAGGCGAACGATGTCGGTGATTGTTAATTGAGAATCAGATTTTTTTAGTAGCGTCAGCGAATCACCGGCCTGTACTGACCCTTCTTTGATTACCGAGAAGTAAACTCCGGGCTGGTTGCGCTGTAAAAAGTGGCGAATCATTTTGGGGTCACCGAAGCGAATACCCAACTTAAAGCAGGGAAAGCGGGGTTGAGTTGCTTGCAGTTCACATTCCCCCGCTAGAAACTGATCACCAATATTCACCGTGGTTTCATCCAAGCCATCCACCGTTAAGTTTTCGCCAAATACAGCCGTTGGGAAATCATGCTGCGGAAAATCTTGCTTCCAGCCCGCGTAGTGCTGCTGTGGGTAAGCGTAAACGGCTTTCGCCACACCCCCGTGTACTCGAAGATCAGCTTGTCGATCCCCATCTAAATTGAGCTTACGCACCATCACTGGTTCATTAGTTGGTGATTTGAAAATACCAGTACTTATCTCTTTTCCTTGAAAGGTAACCTTTTGGGGTAATCCCACATTTACGGATGCTATTTTCATATAGGCGATTGTTGGGGGTTCAACTTGAGCTCTTGTTTGAGGGGGGTAAATATACCAGTGAATTTCAGAAAACGATAGAGGTAGTTTGCTAGTTGATAGAACGAATCATCAACCATTTTTTAAACAATGAAGAAGAGAATAATTTTTTGCTTAGCTTTTTTTATTCTATTGGTTGCTCAAGTATCCCACGCACAATGGCGGTTCAACTTCGAGTCGGGGGTAGTATTTAGCGAATACAACGATGTGCGGGTGCCGGGCGATGCTGGTACTTTCTTTTCGCTTGATGACGATCTGTCGCCTATCAACCGCGTTTACTACCGGCTACGTTTGCAGTACACCCTCAACAATAAACACACATTCAGTGCTTTGTTCGCCCCACTTACTGTCAACTATGAGGGAGAATTTAATCGGGAAGTAACCTTTCTCAATCAAACCTTTTTAGCGAATACTCCCGTTGAAGCGGCCTACCAATTCAATTCTTATCGCCTAACGTATCGCTACGAATTTGCGCGAAAAGGTCGCTTTCAGTGGGGAATTGGAGCTACGGCTAAAATTCGGGATGCCTCTATTCAACTGCGTAGTGCTAATCGTTCTGAAGAGAAAACCAATGTAGGCTTTGTTCCTTTAATAAACTTTAGAGCAGAGTGGTTTGCTAAAGAACGCTTATCTATTGTGCTAGTGGGAGATGCTTTAGCTTCACCGCAGGGGCGGGCCGAAGATGTGCTACTGGCTGCTTATCTTTACCCTAATCGTAGAGTCACGCTAAAGGCTGGTTATCGTATACTGGAAGGCGGGGCCAATAATGATGAAGTATACAACTTTAATCTACTACACTATGCCGTTATTGGTGGTATTGTTAACTTTTAAAAGCGTGGAGCCAAACAGTAATTGCTGGCAAAAGTTGATCTAATAAAAATACTATGCTAATTACCACCACTTCTACCTTACAGGACAAGACAGTTACTGAACATCTTGGATTAGTATCCGGAGAAGCCATTATTGGAGCTAATGTGTTTCGTGATTTCTTTGCTGGTATTCGCGATATTGTTGGTGGTCGTTCGGGTTCTTACGAACGGGCTTTACGAGATGCTAAAGAAATTGCTTTACGCGAGATGCAGGAAGAAGCTGACAAGTTAGGTGCCAACGCTGTTATTGGAGTAGATTTAGACTACGAAACTGTGGGAAGAGAATCTAGTATGCTGATGGTAACCGCTAGTGGCACCGCTATTACCTATCAATAAATCTAATTACTAGTAATTTTCACTGACGAAGTGCGGCAAAAACTAAGTTTTCTACGTACTGATATACTTGTTGATGTAGGTTAGGTTGGTCTCTGTTTACTTCGGTAAGAGACGGCAAGTGTAGCGCAAAGTAAGCCTGCTGATGCGAAGTTTCCAACACGGTGCTGATCAAAGCGTTAGGATAGGGATACTCAGGGTTTACCTCTTTAGCAATAGTCGCAATTCGTTTGCATAGATCTTTATAGCCCCTGAATAAGCCTTCCTTATTATCTTCGTCTACCTGTTTTGTCAAATAGGTTTTGTTGGACTCAGAAACTACAATTCGATAAAGAGCAGTTTCGTCAATATCAGCAAAGGCGGGATCAAATTCAGCCTCATCGCAGATTGCTTTGAGAGCTGTCTTTAGTTTTTCTTCCGAATCAGTCAGATGATTGGTTTGGTAGTCAATTAAGTACTCCATCCACTTCCAATACCAAGCAATTAAATAGATAAGTAATTTATGCTTATTTTCAAAGTAGCGATAGACCGACGCTTCGGTAGACTGAATTTCGGTAGCAAGTTTTTTAAATGTGAATTGTTCAAACCCCAATTCATCAATCATCTTAATGCTCTGACTGATAATCTTTGAACCTAATTCCGTATGCTGAGGGTCGCGAGTAAAGTAACGCTCGCTGAGCCGTAGTGTAACCATAATTGATGAATGATGTGCTAAGGTAGTAAATAAGCAATACTTCCAAAAATAATAGAAAGAAACCAAACACTAGATTCTGGAAACCAAAGGCAGAAGTCTGGAATTTAGAAGCTAAAACCAAAAGGAGGACTGGGGTAAGAGTACATAGCTAATTATAAGAGACTACTATAACACTTCTACTCTCAACCTCTAGCTTAGACTTCCCGGCTTTCGGTCTTCGTCTATACTTTCAACTCTCGGCCACTTTCATTGCTCTGATAGGCCAATTCAATAAGATGAATTACTTGCTTAGCTTCTTCTGGGGGAACCAGTAGGGTTGATTGAGTAGAAATTGCCTGAGCAAGATTATCGTAAAAAGCTAGATAGTTTCCTGCTTCGGAAGCTATTTTTCCTTGGAAAGGTAGGCTATTTAGTTCAGTATTTAAGGTACCCCAAATTTTTTCAGACTCAGTACCCCAATCAGGTTCATTAGGCATCTTACCCGCCTTCAAGTCATCTTCTTGAGAATCTAAACCGTACTTGGTGAAGGTGCCTAATTCACCCAGAATTTTGTATCGAGGGCCTTCGTCGCGCACCAAGTAGCTTGATTTTAGCGTGACTTGCTTATCAGGGTAGCCTAAAATAAGATGATAGGCATCAGGGGCTTTCCCTCCGGTTCGCTGGATACTGAGTTTGGCAAACAGGGTTTCGGGCATTCCAAATAGCACGAGTGCCTGATCAATCATATGCGAGCCTAAATTATAAAGAATGCCTGAGCCAGGTCCGCTTTCCTCTTTCCAAGTATCAGGCTGAATGTAATTTCGGTAGCGATCGTAGTGAGCTTCAAACTCTACTACTCGTCCGCACAACTGCTGCTTTAGCACTTTTTGTACGGTTAGGAAATCACTGTCTAGCCTCCTATTCTGAAATACGGTAAGAACTCGGTTTTTCTGTTTAGCTAAAGCAGTAAGTTCTTCAGCTTCGCTTACAGTATTAGTGAACGGCTTCTCCACTACCACATGCTTTCCCGCTTCCAGTGCTGCCTTTGTCATACTAAAATGATGGGTGTTAGGCGTGTTGACCACAATCAGATCCACCTTTTCATCAGTTAGCAAATCATCAAACTGCCGAACGGTAATAATATCGGGGTAATCAACTACCGCATCATCGCGATGGCGTTCCAGCACTTTATATAATTGAAAATCAGGATGCGTAGTAATCAGCGGAGCATGGAAAACCTTTCCGGACATGCCATAAGAAGCTAGGGCGACTTGAATCATAGGGTAGTGGTTTGAAGGCTTAAACTACGTAAATTTAGCAGTTCGCCCAAGAATATTCTGCTGGTGAATAATAGTGGTAAGGCTAAACAAAAGCAAGGAGGAGTAGCAAACTGGATTTAGAAAGATAGCTTACAAAAAGTAAGCACATACCAAACTCAGTCTAGTATGTGCTTCACATTTAATTAAAATACTGCCGAGTTTATCTAGGCACTACCTCTGACTTTTTGGGCATACCCATTGACTCGTCAGGATTAATAGCTTCTTCGCTACAACTAAATAGAGTTGTCGCAAGAATAGCGAAAGCGAAGGAAAGTTTGACAGTTTTTAAAATGAAGGTTTTCATAGTAAAATAATTTAGGTAAAATAATTAAACATAAATACATCAAAGTGATGTAAGAGAAGTTGATCAACTACACTACAAATATAACTATTCTATTTATTTATAAAATATAATTTATTTGACTTGTGATAAAAATTTGAAAAAAGAACAAAAAATTACAAAAAGTAAATTGGTGGAATATATGATAATTTGATCCAAAAAAAAGATTGTCTAACAGTAATATGAATAGATTTAGTATGACTATTGACAAAATAATTTAAATTATTTTATAATATTTAGAAGTTATATAAAATATTCGTGATATATATCTTATTAATTACGAAAATGAAAATCAACATCTCATTCATACAGTATTTTCGTGAGTAGTCCTAATTAGGACTGTATAAAGATTTTAGTGAAAGTATATACAATCCTTACTTCATATTAAACGATAAATCACTATGTAAGAAATAAAGGAAAAATGTCTATTTTTTAGTGATTTTTATATTTTGCCCGTGTATGATTTAGAAGAAGAAAGATGATTATACGATAAGATTTGGCGGAATATTCGTGCTCATACCATTAGCAACGTTATATAACCGACTTGCTAGCAGGTAAGTAGCATTATGAAGATATTAGAGAAGCAACAGGTAGAATCAATAATTAAGACATTTCGGTATACTTTAAGAGACCGGCGTAAGTTAGTAAGCATAATTATCGTACTAATGCTTCCGCTAATACTGTTTTCGTGGAGATTTATCCCTGATGATATTGATTTCCCCTACTACGGTCATCTGCATGTATTCATTTGGACATTCAACCTGTATTTTGTAATAGTGATGTTAGCATCAGCTTGGTTTTTATCCATACCTCAGAGAGACTTTGCTATGCAGATAATCGTCTTGGCAGCTTTGTTTTTAGGTATTTCTCAAACGTTCAATACTTTGCCATTTAGCAATGATTCACCTTGGTGGATAGACATTTTAGTTATTCTTGTCCTATTTCTAGTAGTTAGTATTTATTTGTACTACGTACATAACAACTATGTAAATCGTAATATAGACTACAAACAGTTGCACGATGGCATTGTGCACGATCTACATCATCAGCGATTTTTAAACTCTATTAGCCGGGTGGAAGGGTTAATAAATATAGCCGAGATGGAAGAACCCTACAAAAGTATGTGTGCCGACGAAATTGCCGAGCTTAAGAAGTCAGTGGCTTATGTAGCTGAAAAATATAAAGAACTATACTAAGCAATTAGCAATTACATACAACATTGACAGCTAAGGCACGTCGGTTTAATACCCGTACGAGTTACAAACTGACACTAGCCAATCTCAGTCCATTACTCATCAATCATTAATTCGTTCATCATTATAAAGGTATTTCTTTAAATCAGAGATGCTGTTTAATTTCAACTTTTGAGCTTGGTTTTCCCGCATCATAAGGGCGGTAGTATTGTTAAAGCCCAAAGGTGGTAGCCAAGTGAGATTGTGCTGCTGCTGTACTTCTCGCTGTACGTAATCATACACCCAATCTTTGTTTTGCACTAAACTGTCTACCGTAGCTGCTTCCGGTTTTAGTAAGACCAGCAACACAGTTCCGGTGTATTCGGGATAGATATCGACGAAGCCGTTGATGATCGCATCCATTAGTAACTTAGTGCCTCCAAATCCTTGTTTGAGTTCTACCGTCAAACTGGTTTGCCCCTCAATAAGTAGCGTAAATAATTCGGCCAGAATAAAGTTTTCGGTAAACGCTTTGGAACCTATAATTAAGTCAGGGTTTCCTTGCTTTTTTTCAAATGTCGTAAATCCTTGTGCATCTAAAAATTCCTGAGCTACCGCCCGAGGTGATCGTTTATTTCGGTCTACTTCAAAGTTCATCTGCATCATTGCCGCTTCATTAATTTTGCCAGCGAGCTGCTGAAAGAGTGACTGTAGTTCTGGAAATTGGTTAAGCGTTTCTTGACGGGTAAGCGGAGCGGCGTAGTAGGGGGGGAAGTACTGTAAGTCATCTTCCAGAACCCGCAGATTGTAGGCGGCAATGCGTCCGTCGGTAGAAAAACCACTGATAACATCTACTTTCTTCTGATTCAAAGCTTCGTACATTAGGCCAATCTCCATCTCCATTGCTTCTATAGAAAAGCCGTATTTCTGCTGTAGTCCAGGGTACCCATCGGCTCGCTCCATAAATTCAGAATTGAATCCGGCTACTAACGACGAAGGGTTCGCATTTGCGGAAGGCCACACAGCTTGTCCAATCAGGCCCACGCACAGAATCCCAAAACCGATCGCCAGTGGTTTCAGCAGCTTATGAATATGGCGTTGAATTAGGCTTAGTAAAGTATCTAGCACAATCGCCAGTAGCGAAGCCGGAATCGCTCCGGCCAAAATCATGTACGTATTGTTCACCGCAATGCCCCGGAAGATGAACTCGCCCAATCCGCCGGCAGCAATCAAGGCACAAAGCGTAGCTACTCCTATATTAATGACCATGGCAGTACGAACTCCGGCAAAAATGATTGGAGCCGCCAAAGGCAGTTCTACCATTCGTAAGATTTGCAGATTGGTCATGCCCATACCCAGCGCAGCTTCTTTAATAGCCGCATCTACTCCCTGAATACCGGTGTAGGTATTGCGGACAATCGGTAGCAGTGCGTACAGAAATAGCGCGATAATAGCCGGAAGCACTCCAATGCCGAAGAATGGTAACATAAATCCTAGCAGAGCAATACTGGGAATAGTCTGCACGATGTTGACGAAGCCAAGAATAGGCTGAGCCGCCGCTTCGTAGCGAGTAAGCAGAATGCCAATGCTAATGCCGACTACTGTAGCAATTACCAGGGCAATCATGGTGATCCAGAGATGCTCGTAGGTTTGATGAAGAATTTCAGCGCGTTGCTCAACTACAAACGAAAAAAAATCCAGTAGCAAACGAGGGGTTAGTTTAGTGTTATCGAATGGTTATGAATAAGTTTGCACCAAAACACCTGTGGGCGATTTGATAATGTTGAAGGTATGAATTACTACCAATTTTTTAAGCAGAACGCACAGTTTTTGCTATTTGGCTTATTTTTCACCTTCTTTTCAGGCTTCGGCCAAACGTTCTTTATCTCCTTATTCAGCGAAGAAATTCGGAATAGCTTTGAGCTATCGCACGGTAGCTTTGGATTAATTTACTCGCTAGCCACGCTTAGTAGTGCCGCTACGCTAATTTTCGTAGGTCGCTATCTGGATCGCACGAAGTTGATTAATTATACTATCTGGGTTTGTGTTGGATTTATTGTTGCCAGTTCTGTTTTTGCTTTTGCCCCGGCTGTACTCTGGCTAGGAATAGGAATCTATGGCTTGCGTTTGTCCTGTCAGGGGTTGATGACGCATACTTCTATGACGAGCATGGCTCGCTATTTTGATGCTCAACGCGGCAAAGCATCGAGCATTGCTACAATGGGTTTTCCGTTGAGCGAAGCCATTTTTCCGGTTTTGGGCGTAGCCACAATGCAAGCGGTAGGTTGGCGTAACACTTGGCTGGTCGTGAGTGTGCTCGGTTTACTGGTAGTGTTACCGACGATGATCGGTTTGCTCCGAGGCCATCAGCAACGGCATACTTCCTGGTTACAGAATATGAAGCGAGTTGCCTCTACTACGGTGCCGCTCAAAAATTGGCGAATGAAGGAAGTACTGAAAGATGTTCGGTTCTATTTGGTCGCTCCGGCGGTGCTTACTCCGGCGTTCGTCAATACCGGAATTTTCTTTCATCAGGTGGCACTAGTAGAAGCTAAAGGCTGGAGTCTGACTTGGTACGCCACTTGTTTTACTGGCTATGCGGCAGCAACCGTAGTAGCCGCAGTAATTGTAGGCTGGCTAATTGATCGCTGGAATGCTATTCAGCTCCTTCCGTTTTATTTATTACCTATTGGAGTAGGCTTAATTACCCTAGCATTGTTAGATAGTCCGTGGATTGCTCTGCTGTACATGGTATTAGCGGGGTTTACCGGCGGAAGTGCCTCCGTACTAACTAACGCCATGTGGGCCGAATTATACGGTGTAGCTTCACTAGGAACAATACGCTCGGTGGCCAGTGCTATGATGGTTTTTTCCAGTGCCTTGTCGCCAGTGTTATTGGGAATTATGTTAGATGCGGGCTTTCCTATGTCAGTGCCAATACTGTTGTGTTTAGCGTTCGCAGTCGCAGCGGTGGTTCCTCTAATATTTTTAGTCCGTTTACAGCAACGGGAA
>NZ_JBARYM010000314.1:0-7421 GCF_049647865.1 Tunicatimonas sp.
AGTCTTCGGCAAAGGCAGAAAAGCCGGTGTCCGTTTTCTCTACTACAAAAGTGATCTTTCTAATTAACCTTTTCATCAGATACCTGCTTGATTACTTCTCTATTCTTTCAATATCACCCATAGAAGGTGGCACATCTTCGTTAGCCCATTCCGGGTTTGGCTCACTGCTCATTTCCAATACTAATTCTCCACCATCCACAATCTCCTGATGGGTAAGATACGCACGGTCTAGGGGCTCACCATTAAGGGTGGCCGACTGGATGTAGCGGTTTTCAGCCGAGTTACTGGTAGCTCGGATGGTAAACGGTTTCTCTCCGGCGTTCAATGATATTTCATCGAATACGGGGCTGCCGATTACGTAGTAGGGCATGCCGGGGGCGACGGGGTAGAAGCCCATCATGCTGAACACCAGCCAGGCTGACATTTGTCCGGCATCTTCGTTACCACTGAGCCCGCCGGGTTCGGCGCTGTATTCTTCGCGGATAATATCGCGTACCCACTGCTGGGTTTTCCAGGGAGCTCCGGCGTAAGCATACATGTATACCGTTTGGTGGCCGGGTTCGTTGCCGTGCCAGTAGTAGCGTTGCTCAAAAAGGGTATCCAATTGCTGAACGTATTGTTCCCGTCCGCCCATAGCCTGCATCAGTCCAGCGGCATCGTGAGGCACGTACCAGGTGTACTGAAAGGGCGAGCCTTCGGTAATGAACGGAGCTCGGGTGGCTACCGGATCGAAGGGTTCGTACCAGTCACCGTTAGCGTAGCGGCCCCGCACGTAGCCAGTGGTGGTGTCAAATACGTGTTGCCAGTTCTTAGCTCGTTCGGATAACTCCTGATAATCCTCATCTTCCCCAATCTTCTGGGCGACCTGCGATAATACAAAGTCGTCGTAAGCGTACTCTAAGGTACGAGAAGCCTGCTCGCGCTGATGGAAGGAATCAGGTACACTGTCTTCCATTGGAATATAGCCGTACTGCAAGTAAGAATCCATCGCCCGGCGACCCTGTCCATTACGGTAACTAGCCGTATCGGTGTTGGCTTCAAAGGCGTTCTTGCGCATCATTTTGTAGGCCAGTTCCTGATCAAAACCGTCAATACCTTTTATCCAGGCGTCGCCGATCATGGCGGTAACGTGGTCGCCAATCATGGCCGAAGTGTAGCTGTTCCAGGCGGGAAAAATGGGTAGCCAACCGCCTTGCTCGGCCTTTTTCAGCAAGGACTGTACCATATCAGCCGTTCGTTCGGGGTTAAGCAACGTTTGCAGCGGATGCACCGCCCGGAAGGTATCCCACATAGAGAAATCAGCGTAGTAGTCGAAGCCTTCGGCCCGATATACTTTTTTGCTACCGCCAAAGCCTAGATAAGCTCCATCGGTATCGCTAAAAACGCGGGGTAAAATCATGGCGTGGTACATAGCCGTGTAGAACATGATTCGTTCTTCTTCGCTACCCCCACTTATCTTTATCTTGCTAAGTTGCGCCAACCAGGCTTCCTCCGAGGTCTGTCGTACTTGCTCAAAGTTCCAGTGGGGAATTTCGGCTTCTAGATTCTTTCGAGCCTGATTGATACTGGTGAAGGAAGTTCCAACTTTCACTTTAATCGCTCCATCAGCCACCATTTTTACGTAGGCTCCCACCGCTTGGCCTTCACCTACCGATTTAGTTTCTCCTGACTCAATACTTTCACCCCGCCATACTCCAAAGTCAGCGAAGCCATCTTCTACTTGAATAACGAAGTAGCCACTAAAACCAGCCGATTCGCCCCAGCCCTGGTAGATACGATGCACCGGATTAAACCCAACAATCTCATTTCGTTGCGGAAAAATTTCTACGAAACCTTCCCCTTCGTCGCTGTTAGGTTCAATAATTAAGTTTAACGAATCACCCTGGGAAGTAAATCGCAGCATAGAAGCCCGGGAGGTAGCGGTTACCTCTGCTTGAATCTGATAATCGGTTAAGCTCACAGCATAGTAAGAAGGAGTAGCGGTCTCTTCCTCGTGCAAAAAGGCGGATGAGCGATCATCAGGTTTTATTTTTAAATCTCCGGTAGTCGGCATAATGGTAACGCTGCCGTAGTCTTGGGTGCAAGAACCGCTCATCCAGCGCGAACCTCGGAAGCCCTGAATTTGGGTGTCCTGATAATAGTAGGGCGACAAGCACTTTTGCTCGGTGGCGCGAGTCTGAGGAGTCCACTGAGTCATGCCGAACGGAACGCCCACGGCAGGAAAGGTCTGACCTCGCAGTTCCGAACCAGATTCGCTGTGCATCTGGGCGGTCTCGGTAGTGCTGGGTGCGGTCCCAATCAGCGGATTAACGTAGGATAGTAGGGTAGGGGGAGCATACGTTTCAGTAGTGCTACTACAAGCGAAAAAGATAAGACTTATCGGGAGAAAAAGGCGTAAGCAGAAGGTCATAGGTTGATAGATAATAAATATTTGACTTAGATGATCTTTTTAGTTGTTAGCAATTAACCAAATTTATAGATTGACAGTAATTTACTACCAACCAACTAATCTATGCTACGTTTTCTTACTTTTCTATTAATAATTCTGATTGCCACTTCAGCTGATGCCCAGCAGTGGTACCGGGGCAATCTGCATACGCATTCGTACTGGAGCGATGGCGACGATTTTCCGGAAATGATCGTAGATTGGTACAAAACCCACGACTACGATTTCATTGCTTTGTCAGATCATAATGTACTGGCTGAGGGGGAATTTTGGAAATTGCTGCCCGATACTGAGGAAGCCCAGCAAGGTTTTGAAGCTTACCATAATAAGTTTGGTGAAGATTGGGTTGTATATCAAACCAATAGTGAAGATCGGACGGAAGTGCGACTTAAAACGCTAAAGGAGTACCGGCCAAAGTTTGAGAAGAAAGGCGAGTTTCTAATTATTCAATCCGAAGAGATCACCGATGGGTTTGATAACAAACCAATTCACATGAACGCTACCAATGTTCAGGAGTTGATTGAGCCTCAAAGTGGGAGTAGCATCACCGAAGTAATGCAGAATAATATTAATCAGGTGCGGGAACAGCGAAAGCAAACCGGGCAGCCGATGTTTCCTCACATAAACCACCCCAACTTTGGCTGGGCTATTACGGTAGATGATATGCTGCCACTGACCGGCGAACGCTTTTTTGAAGTCTACAATGGTCATCCGCTGGTAAATAACTACGGCGATGACGAGAGGTTAGGTACTGAAGCAATTTGGGATATTTTAATATCGAATTACCTAGCAGAAGATAAACCGTTAATTTATGGTCTAGCGGTAGACGATGCTCATAACTATCACAATTACGACGGTGAGCATAGCAACCCAGGGAGGGGTTGGGTGATGGTGCAGGCCAATGAGTTAACTCCCGAAGCTATCATAAACGCGATGGAAGTAGGTAATTTTTACAGCAGTACCGGAGTAGCTTTAAAATCGATTACGTACGATGATCAGACCTTATCAGTTGAAGTAGAGTCGGAGAACAGCATCAACTACCAAATTCAGTTTTGGGGCACTAAACAAGGAGCTGGTCGAGAAGAAATGGGGACGTTACTGAATGAAGAAAGCGGAACCAAAGCTTCCTATCAACTAAAAGATGACGATCTATACGTACGCGCTAAAATCGTCTCGAATAAGCTTCAGCAAAACCCCTTTCAGGAAGGTGATACCGAAGTAGCCTGGACGCAGCCGGTGAGCAATTAATATAGTGTTTTAGTTTTATGGTGTTATAGTGCTAAGGTGTTAAAGTTTCTGAAACCAAGAACTTTAGACATCGTACGACGGTCACTATAATACTACGTACTATAACACACTAGCACCTACTATTACTTCACATACCTCTCCAATGCTGCGCGAGTATTCTTTCTGACTTTATTTCGTAGGAAAGGAGTAAAACCAAAGAGACGGCCGGGAGTACCAAGTGCCATAGTGGCCCATTTCCAGAAGCTGAACTGATCAGTGTGCTCTACGATTTTTCCGTTTCGAATGATAAATTTAGCTTGGATGATGTTGTGGATTGGTCGCCTATCTTTACCAAAGAGGTAGTCGGCTTCCCAAGTAGCATTACCGCCCGTAGCCGAGCCCTGCACATCGTAGAAATTAACTTTTAGACTATTTTTACCTCGTTCAATCAGCATTCGCCACATATTTTTGGCTTGCTCGCCCCGCAACTGCCCAAATGCCGGATCTTCAAACAAGATATTGTCGTCGTAGTAAGCAATCATATTCTTAGCATCTAATTGTTGAAAGGCCGTGTAAAACTGCTCAATAATTTGCTGATGCCCTTGTTCGGTATTCATAGGTTAAAATATTTAAGTAAGCCATTGATCAAACCAATCAAACGCTTCGCCCTGCATGTCTGCTTCAAATTTATGCAGTCCCGGATAAAAGGACGCACGGTAGTGCTCAGCGGATTCGGCTTTGGAAAATACTTCTTGAAGAATGCGGTCTGCTTTATACATTTCTTCCAGCGTGAACAGCTGGTCTTCGTTGTTGTTTAGCACCAATGTAGGGCGAGGTACGCGCATTCCTAGTACTTCGGGAAAATCCAGAAACTGGGGTAGGCGAGGAATATAGGTCATCCAAGTATGAGTGTAAGCTCGGTTGAGTAGAAAATCGTTCCAGGTAGTCATAAAACCTACGCAAACCGCGCAGGCAATTCGCTCATCCATACCCCCCAGGTAAGCCGAGCGTAATCCACCTCCCGATAATCCACAACAGCCTACTTTCGTAGTATCAACTTCGGGGCGAGCGCAGAGCACATCTAGGGCTCGCTGGTCTTCAGCTAAGAACACTCCCGGCCAAGTAGTGCCCCCACAAAATAGTGATTTAGAAAGTACGTGCTCGTGCTGCCCAGCCCAACGGTTGTACTCACGAATATATTCCTCGTTTTCATCATTCCCATCCACTTTATCGTCAACGTATAAACCCTGCCGATTTATTGCTGATATGTCCTCAAACTTAATTCGGCGGCTGCCAAAGGCGAAAGCATCGGGTACCAGCACCGCGTATCCGCGTTTAGCCAAATCGTTAGCCCAGGCTCGGCCACTGTAAACATTTTCCTGAAGCTCTACCATCATCGGGTGCCGCTCACCGGTTTGAGTAATTTTACGCTTACCGAAGTACTTGTCGCCACTGTGATCATGCAAGCCTAGTACCGCCGGTAAAGGTCCGGTGGCCCCGGTCGGCTTCAGCATTATAGCTTCGGTTGGGCGACCGTAGGGTAACTGCCAGCTTATTTCCTCAATATCTAGCCCATCGTAAGTATATTTTTTATGTACCGTTACCGGTGGGTTAGTGCCAATATCCGGTGCTCCTAAATATTCTCGCACTTTTTCTCTAGCCTCTTTTCGCCAGAAGTCTATATCATCCCACTTATCCTGCCGGAAGGAAAGTTCCGGAGGGTTAGTTGGTAAGGATGCAGCCCAAGGGCCGTAGTGACCGATAATGCTGGGAGAAGGTTCAGTAGCAGAGGGTAAGGGTTGGTTCATAGCGTTAGCATTAAAAAGATAAGGTAGACCACTGGTGCTGGTAGCAGCTAACCCGGATACGGTCGCTGATTTAATAAACGTTCTTCGGGATTGAGGCATGGTTGTGGGGGTAGAAGGTGAATGGTTGGTGGTATAGGGTAAATAAAGCAGTATTAATTAGTGTTGTTATGGCTTCTGTATAAAATTATCACTTTAGCTATTTTGACCATTTACCCTCAACCCTTACCGTTTACTCTCCTCTACTCCTGGAGGTAGTTCTACGATGCGTAGGTTACGAAAATGAATTTCGGCCCCTTCGGATTCTAAGCAGAGATAGCCTTTCTTCTGCGTGGCATGACTGAGACCGTTCACGAACTTTCCGTTAAACGACAGCTTCACTACTCCGTCTACACAGACCACATCGTAGGTGTTCCATTCCCCTCGTCCCTTGGCTCGGTGCTCAATAGATTTACTGCGGGTGCCGCGCGGATTATCCGGCTGGGTTTCTACTCCGCCCACTCCGAAAAGTTCTCCTTGCACATAAGCTACCGGAGGCTTCTTCCCGTCGCGCAGATTGAGATTCACCCAGTCGAGCTCCAGCATCTGTACTTCCACGCCGTCAGGTAGCCGGTTCTCCTCACCAGGGATGGCGTTGCTCCAAACGAAGATCCCTGAGTTACCACCTGGTTCCGTATGCTTCCACTCTACGTGCAGCAGAAAGTTCTCATATTGCTTAGATGAGCGAGCTACTCCAATGGGGTTGCCGTAGCAGATCAATTCCTCACCTTTCACCTCCCAGGTGCTGTCGCTGGTATTTACATCAATCCACTGTAGAGGCTGACCTTGGTCGTTACTATCCGCCATAATCTCATTCCAGGCGGTAATTTGTCCGAATTGAAATGAGGTAGGCTTCTGAGCATGAGCTGTCAGCGTACTACTAAGTAAAGGGACTAACCAAGCTAACAATAAATTCATAATAGATATTCTAATTAGTCTGTAGTTTCAGTTCTAACTAGTGCTACCCAATCTTTTGCTTGGTCAGTAAGTGGTTGACCGATAGAGACTTCGCCGGTAGCGGTTACTTTTGGTATTGTTCCTTCTTGTAAATCGCCTCCTTGGCGGGGATTGTACCACCTAATAGTGAACTCTTGTTGTGAATCACCCAGGTTGAGCGTGGGAGATTGCTGGACATTGCGTAGGTAAACGGCGTATACATCATCTTTGGCAGCAAGACAGTACGAAGCGGTATCCGAGGTAAGCTCGTCGGCAGGTTGCATTCGCCAGAATGGAAGGTGATCCTCAAAAAAGGTGCGGGCGTGGCGGTTCTGGTCCCAGAAAAGATTGCGGCTGCGGAAGTCTTGGGCGGTAAGGTCGGAGTTGGGACTGTCGTAGCCAAAGTACCACTCCACTCCGTAGCCACTCGCCATCAACGTACCCCAAAGAGCATTGGACCGAGCCAGGTCGTGGGTTGGATCTTCATCGTCGGGCAATAGAGCAACCTGGGCGTTTCCGGGTTCATCAACCGCCAGAGCCCAAACTTTTCCGGTGGAGTCCGACTTAGCTCGCCACTTTAGTACGCGGGGGTGCACGTCCCAAAACTCTTTATTCCTTAATTGCAGAGAAGCTCCGGTAAGGGGCGATTGATCGCCGATTAACTGCTGGTAACGATCATCCTGATTGGGAAAAGTATGGATGACCAAATGGTGCTGGTAGGGATCGAGCCGTTGAACGTAAGCTGCAACTTTCTTCACGTCCTCGATAGGCTGGTTATTTTCCTCCCCTAGATTCCAATTCAATGCCAGATGATGCCCGAAGCGGGCAATAAGCTCGCGGTAGTACAGCTTGCCTTCGGTGCCGAAGGGACCGTTGTACATAAAATGATCCGTCTCGGTTTCGTGGGTTTTGAAGTGTAGAAACATACCTTTTCTCTCAGCATAGTCAAATATTCGTTCCCATTGTTC